>NZ_CBCRZX010000040.1:0-39669 GCF_965137155.1 Stackebrandtia soli | reverse complement strand
GCCCCAGGCGGAGTAGCCCATGTGCGGCGAGTAGGGCTTGGGGAGCCCGAACTCGGGGCCGTAGTGCTCGATCGCGCCCGCTTCGCCGTAGTTGGCCGTGATGATGATCGTGTCGGTTCGGACCTCGGCGGGTATCGCGGAGTACGCCTCGCCGACGGCTTCGGCGAACTCGTACCAGCCGACCTGTTCCCCCTGTTCGGGATTGATGGTGTTGATGAGGCCGAGATCGCCGGGCGGAAGGAGCGGCAAGGTCATGACCGCGCTGCTCGCGGCCGCGACGAGCGCCATCGCGACGAGCGAGACGCGGCGGATCATGACGCGTCCGCGTCGCACCCATTCGGCGACCAAGGGCGAACCGGCGGCGGTGAGCACGAGCAACAGCGGCGCGACGTAGTAGCCCTTGCCACCGGCCAGGAGCACGATGATCGACGCGACCGGGTAAGCGACGGCGAAGGGACGGGACCACCGGAGCGTCTCGTCAATCCACAGTCTCCACCAGCCGAGCAGCCACACCGGGACCAACAGTGGTGAGAGGTAGTAGAGCTGACTGGGCAGGAACAGGATGCGGTTCTCGCCTCCATCCACTCCGGATATTCCACCGGCGACGGTCAGCTGCGGCCAACCGTTGGCGAACTGCCAGATCAGGTTGGGTGCCGCGATGACCAGCGCGATGCCGATGCCGATGAGAGGCCACCGACCGCGGAGGGCGGATCGGGGACCGACGGCGAGGACGCCGATCAGCAGGCTCAGGGCCAGTAGTCCGATGAGGTACTTGTTCTGTAGGCCGATTCCGGCGACGACGCCGGCGCCGATCCACCACCGGGTTTCGCCGGTTCGAAGTATCCGCAGACAGAACCAGGACAGGGCGAGCCAGAACACGGCGTCGAAGGTGCTCGTCGACACCATGTGTCCGACCGCGAGGAACTGACCGCAGGCGGCGGCGGAGATGGCGGCGAGCGATTGGGCGAGACGGCCGCCGCCGAGTTCGCGGCAGATCATCGCGGCGAGAACGATGATCACCACGAAGGCGAAGGCCGCGAGGATGCGGACCCCGCTCGGGGTGTCACCGAACATGAACGCGCTGATCTTGGTGAGCAGCGGCGTCAGGGGTGGTTGGTCGACGTACCCGAAGTCGAGTCGATCCGCCGCGGCGAGGAAGTACAGCTCGTCGCGATGCCAGCCGTACTGTCCCGACACGAGGATCAGGGACACCAGACCGACGATCGAGACGATACCGACCGGCACCGTCGCGAATGGAGCAATCGATTTCTTGGGAATGGAAGCGTCGACATCCATAGAACAGTCCTTACGGATGGCGACCGCGCGCACGCGTGGTCTTCGGTGGGGACGGCCACCGACCGGGGGCGGAGGGGCGTGCCGCCCTCGCGCACAGACTACGCCATGAGCAGCGAGAACGTTAGAGCTGATTCACGCGATAGTGCTGAATTTTCGAAAACATGGATGCGCCAACGGAAAGACGACCACGAGAGCCGTGAACCCGGCCGCGAAGATCGGCCATTGTGGCGAGATCCCGTACAAAACGGTCGGGGCGCCGAACGTGGGGCGCGTGGTTCGCGCCGATCAGACTCGCGAGCCCGCCCGGGTTCCGCCTTCGACGTGAGCGGATCGGGATCACCGTGTCGACGGCATCGCCATACCGGCGCCGACCGCTCACGAGGGGTTGTCTCGCTACCTCAGGTCGCGCGGGCGCGGGTCGGGGCGTCATCCGGCGAGGTGGAGAAGTTCCCGCATACCGGTGCCGGCCATGCCCTTCCGGCAATGCTGGAGCACGGCGAAGGAACTTCGACAACGTGGCCGGGCGCCGTCGAACCGCGTCAGCGGTTCGACCATGAACACCGCGACCCCCGCCGGAGCCGAACTGCCTGGTAACGAGACAGCCTCCAGCAGTAGCGGCGTCCGCTTCGGGATCATCGCGACGGGGCCGACTCGCCGATGTCGGTGCTCACTCGCATGAGCCGCACCCGTTCCGATCGGGTTCCGCGACACGGACCGCACGGCGGGAAGGGTGCGACGTCAACGGCCTCGACCGACGAAGGACGTCACGATCCTGAAGCCCCGTTCAGCGGTCTTTAGCGTGGCTTCAGCGTTTCGGGGTTACGTTCACCTTAGGGGCGGAGGTTGGAGGCCCCCAGGGGTCGGCGGGCGGGCACACGTTCGGTGGTGGCGGTCGCCCGCCACCACCAAGTCGGATACCTCTTACTCTTCTTCCTCACCGAAGAAGGAGTCGCCCACCTCGTCGAGAACCTCACCGAGGACCATCCCGCCGACGACACCGGCCGCCGCTCCCGCGATCACGCCGCCCATGCCGCCACCACCGTGATGGCCGTGGTCGTGGTGCCCGTCGTGGTGATGACCATGGTGGCTGTACTGCGCGACCCTGTCCAGCCACTGACCGATCGCGCCCTCCCAGTCGTGACCGTCAGCGTCCACATGCGACATGTCGAATCGGCCGATCGCGTCACCGCCACCGGAGAAGGCACCACCGCGCCGGTCGGCCTCCAGTACCAGTTCGAAACCGAACTCGGTCGTCACGAAGGTCACCTCGGCCTCGGTGATCCGGCCGGGAGGTCCATAGTATTCAATCTCCTGGTAGAACGGCAGCTGCTGCCGCGTACCCCGGATCTGACCGAGCTCGACGTCGGCGGACTTGAACCGGAACCCCAGGTTCGCCATCGCCTCCAGGACGCGTTCGTGCGAAGCGAGCGGGTGCACCCGAACGATGTCGAGGTCGCCCTTGTCGACGGCCTTCGCCACGGCGAGCTCCGTCCGAACACCAATTGCCATGCCGCGCAACGGTTCTCCGTAGAACGTCGTGATCGGGGTCTCCCAAGGCACGACGAACTCGAAGGGAAGGGCGCGCTGTTCGCCTTCTGCCAAAGTGAACTCGCCGGACACGATGGTGCGCGCGAACTCGAACACGGACGGCTGGCCGTCTCCGACTTCGCCCTGAGTCACGAGGCTGAGCGCGATGTACTCGATGACGGCGTCGTGGTCGCCACCGGTGAGTTCGATCTGCCCGGTCAACGTGCGGCCGGGCTGGGTGTCGGCGCTACGCAGTACGGTATCGACGGTGGGACCACCGACACCAAGACGTCGCAGCATCTTCTTGAAGACCACCTGTGGCTCTCCTCTACGGGTCAAACGGGCGGAAGGCACCCGGCCCGCGAAGATGGAGCCGGGAATGTGGCTCGGAAGGGTGACAGCGACCCGGTTCGGCCACCACTTAAGACTAACACGTAGCACTGTACGGTTACCGTTCGCGAGGTCGACGGCACGGGAAGGACGCCAACGATGCACACCGAGCTGCTGCGCATCGGCGAACTAGCCGACCATTGTGGAGTTAGTCGCCGAACCATCGACTACTACACCAGCCTTGGCCTGATCCGGCCCGCCGCCCGCACCGACGGCAACTTCCGACTCTACGACCCCCGCGCCATCCACCACGTCGAACTCATCCAACGTCTTGAGGCACAAGGGATACCGCTCGACGACATCACCTCCGCGCTAACCGGACCGGCCCCCGATCGATCAGTGCTCATCGATCGCGTCGAGACCGCGCTGACCCGCCTGCGCACGATCGAGGCGAACACCGACCCCGACACCGACCGCCTCGCCGGAACAGCCCTCGAACGCGCGCATTCACTGGTGACACTCGCCGTCGACATCATCGCCGCGCTCGCGCCCTGACTCCGAGCACTGGACTCCGATTCGCCACGCTCGGCAACCGCCCCGTGCCAAAATCTCCCCTATGGGGATATTCATTCTGGTACTGCTCGCGCTCTGGCTCATCCTCGCGATACTCGGTTTCGTCGTCAAGGGCCTGATCTGGCTCGCGATCGTCGCCGGGGTCCTGTTCATCGCGACGGCGATCTTCGGCTGGTTCAAACGACAGACCTGACCACCACGAGCGCGCCGAGGGCCGTCAGAAGTCGCCCTCGGCCACCTGCAACACGGTCAACCCGAGGTCGCGCCACATCTCGACGACCTGGTTCCGGTCGTCGAGGACGCACAGGACGTCGTACTTCGAGCGAATGTGCTTCTTGTACAGGTCCCGCTTGATCACCCAGTCCTTGCGGGCGTCCCCCGACCGCCGCATGTGCAGGGCCGCGAAATCGACAGGGACGTGCAGACCCAGCCACGTGACGGTGTCCGCGCGACAGCCCTCCGTCCGGCCGGAGACGAAAACAATGACGTTCCCGGCCGCGTGCAGCGCTTTGACGACCTCGATCACCGGCTCATTGGGAGCGTCCCAACCGACGCGGGCCTCGTCGTACGGCGAACGGTCGCCTCGCAGCGCGACGGTCCCGTCGATGTCGACGATGACCGCGCTTTCCTTGTCCGTCATGACAACTCCCAATGACAGGTCGATAACGCCGCCGGATCATCGAGCACACCGACGAACGAGATCGACACCGATGTACGTGCGAAGCAACACAATAGACCTTTCGGCCTTGTCGTATCGATGGAGGTCACAGTACTGTCGCCCGTATGCAGCAGTCCCTCGGCACACTCATCGGCGCGGTCTTCGGCACCGTGTTCATCTTCGTCAACGCGGGTGATCCGCTCCCCGTGGCGGTCGCCATGGCGCTGCAGATCCTCGCCGGAATCGGCCTGGTCGTCGTCATCGTCGGTGGCATCGCCGCTCACCGCCGCACCGGCGACGCGCCCACCAGATCGGCCCCGCCGATGTTCGGCGGTCGCTACTGGATCGTCGTCGTCCTCGAAGCCGTGGCGATCCTCGGTGGAGCGGCGCTCCTGAAAGAACTCGGCGCCCCCGTGGAGGCGACCGTCGCGTGGGTCGCGCTCGTCGTCGGCGTCCACTTCATTCCGCTCGCCTCGGTGTGGAAGGAGGCGAGCATGCTCATTCCCGCCTACGCGCTCACCGTGCTCGGGGCCGCCGGAATCATTATGGCGTTCACCTCGGCCGCACCGTGGACCCCGATCGTCGCGGGCGTCGCGTCCGGTGTCGTCCTGCTGGGCGGCTGCCTCTACAGCACGATCCATTCGCTGCGGACCGCCTGACTCCCGTCACATCCGCATGCCCGCCATTCCCGCGATGGTCAGGACGATCCCGAGGACGGCGAAGGCGCCCCAGTGGACGCGGTGTCGTTCGATGGGGGCGCCGGTGGGACGTGCGTCGGCGATCCGCTGACGCACATCCTCCGCCACCGCGTCCGCGCGATCGGACGAGACGGGCGCGCTCGGTTGGGCGCCCGCGCGCAACGAGAAGCGCAGCGCCTCACCGGTCGTCAAGGTGATCGCCAACCATCCGGGCATCCCCTGGACGTCGGCGACGGCCTCGTAGGGAACCGTGACGCTCTTCGTGTAGCTGACGAAGGTCAACGTGTCCCGATCGAGCCGCAGTTTCGGACCCGTTACGCCGCAGTAGAAAACGAGAAACCAGCCGACGATCCCCACGAGCATGGACCAGCGGTTGAGTCCGGTTTCCGTCGTCAGCGCGGAGATCCCGAACAGGCCGAAGAACGCGGACCCGACGACGCCCATCGTCCACAGGAACGCGGGGGGCACCCGTCGAACCGTCTTACCGCCGTCTGCGGCCATCACACAACCTCCCGAGATCCGGCCGTGGTCGGGCCGCCCGGACAACCTAGCGGGTGGCCCGACCACGGTCGGCGCGTGATTGGCCGTCAGCGCACGGCGTCCGGCGTCGTCGTCCCCGTCGCGCGTCATCGCCGAACTCGATGCCGGATCCGTCGCCACCGAGCCGGGCTTCCCGGAATGGTCGGTCGCCTCGGTGGACGGCGGTCCCGTTGGTCAGCTTGACTCGGCGCGAACCTGATCGACGCGTTCGAGTCGGTGCCGACGGTATGTCGCGAAGACGGCGAGGAGCGCGAAAGTCGCCGTCAACGCGCTCATCAGCATGCGTCCCCAGTGGCCGGTCTCGAACTCGATGGCGGTCTGACGAAGGACGTCGACCGAATGCACGGCTGGGCCCTCCTCGAACATGATGTCGTTGCGCGGCCAGAAATAGAGCATCGAGAACAGGAACTCCCCCACGATGAGCGTGCCGAGGCTCGCGAACGTCCAGCGACGCGCGGACCGATCGGGAAGCGCGATCAGGCACGTCGCGAGGCCCGCGAGCGCGGTCGCCGCACCCATCGGCGGGAAGAAGTCGGCGGGGCCGGTCACGGTGAAGAAGTCGACGGCGCCCACGAGCGAGGTGGGGACGTCGTGGAACACGTTCGGGTAGATGACGATCGTCTCGACGGCGATCCCGCCGAAGCCGAACATCGCGGCCCAGGCGTAGCAGAACGCGACGAGGAACGCGACCTTTCGCCGGCGTTCGGAGTCCGTCATCATGCTGCGGGTGGGGGTCATGAGCAGCTGCCTTTCACATCGAAGCTGCGCTCGACGCTATGCCGGGCAGGGGTTCCGGGGCATCCGAGCGCGATCGCGTCCCTGATACGCGTTTCGACGTACACCCGCGAGTGCGAGAAGCGACCCGCGCTCCCCTACCGAATCCGCCTGCGCGGGTGCTGTGCCCGAACCCGTCGAAGCTCACCACCGCGTCGGAGCCTCGACGATTACCAAGGCGACCGGCGACCCATTCGTCGTGTACGCTCATCTCCGGTCGTCGTCCCCAAACGCCGACCACATCGGGACGTGGCGCAGCTTGGTAGCGCACCCGCTTTGGGAGCGGGGGGTCGCAGGTTCAAATCCTGTCGTCCCGACCAAAAAAACCCAGACCAACGGCGACATCTGTTGAACCGACAGGACTTGAGTCCTGTGCTTGTCCGTCATTTTTCCGTGGGACACGATGTCCGGCACTGACATCACCTGTCACTGAACACGATGGCGAACGTACGAACCGCGCAACGTGGATTCCCCCTAATAGGACCTTGATCCCGCGACCGTTCCGGGCTGTGCCCGGCGGCACGACTGAGACGCCATGCATACGCCGCCGGCGGCGCCGACCGTCGAGTTCGTACGCAATTCGTGCACCATCACGATCGACTGGCCGTCGACCATCTGCCTCCCGTTCTGCGGCACCGGAACCAGACTCCCCAACGGGGTATCCGGCAATGGTCGACGAAACCCGAGACCGACGCCGACGCGTCACCGCCGCGCCGGGCGTCGCAATCGGCAGCTGAGTGATACGAGTCACAGGAACCACGACGGTCGGCAGGACAGGTACTGAATGTGGAGATAGGTATGCGCGCCCGGCTTCGCGCCGGTGATCCGGACACGTTCAGAGAACTGTTCAATGAGCACATCCGCTCGGTTTACAACCACGCCTTCCGGTTGACAGGGAACTGGTCCTCGGCCGAAGATGTCGCGTCGCTGACCTTTTTGGAGGCCTGGCGGCTACGAGACCGGCTCGATGTCGGCGACGAGTCCAGATCTTTGCGACCGTGGCTGCTCGGCATCGCCACCAATGTCGCCCGTAATGTCCGTCGTTCTGCTCGGCGATACGGCAATGCGCTGGCCCGTCTACCGCAGGCGGAAGTGGAGCCGGACATCGCCGAGGAGATCACCACCCGCATCGACGAACGTGAGCGACTCGCCGAGGCCATGACAGCACTGGCAGCCCTGCGTAAACCCGAGCGCGAGGTGCTGTCACTGTGCGTATTCTCCAAACTGGACTATTCCGAGGCCGCCGAGGCGCTCGGCGTGCCGATCGGCACTGTGCGATCTCGACTCTCGAGAGCACGTAAGAAGCTGGCCAAGCTGGTTGCCGCCGGGACTTTGCAGCCGACTGACGAAAACTGGGAACGACCGTCCCGCCATGGACAGATAACAGATGACCGCACCAATGCGGTCCGGCTCGCTCAGGAGATTGCGCAGTGAACACCAATCTGAATCAGACCGGCTCGAACGAACGCGACGAGCTGATCCGCATGCTTCCGAAACTGGAGGAACGGAACCTGATGAGCGACCGCCAGCGTCAACTGCAGGAGTTCATGATGAGTGAGATCGACAAGTCACGTACGAGCGAGCAGACACCACGCCGGGTGCTCAAACCGCGATTCGTCGTCGCCGCCACGGCGCTGGCCGCTGTCGCAGCGGTGGCAGTCGTCGCAACGACCATCGGCAACGGAGGCGCCGGCGTCGGCCAGGAGACCGACGAATCCCAGGTGACGGAACCATCTCCGGTAGCCGAGACCTTCGAACTGGCAGCCGCCTACGCCGCCGATCAACCATTCGACCCGCCAAGCCCCGATCAGTGGATCTATGTGGAGACCCAGAATCTCATCTCGGACTCGATCGCGGAACCCAAAGGACAGGACCGGGATGTTATCGAACAGAGTTGGATGCTGGCCGACGGTACACAGATGGCCGGAATCAATCCTGAAACCGGAGAGCTTGAGACGTGGGAGCAGGACAACGAGTATCCGGAGCTTTCAGCGCTACCAACCGATCCGGAAGAACTGCTCGACGTTCTGAGGGAAGAGCTCACGCAAGAGTACGGGGGTGACCTTGACGGCGAGGAACTCAACGCGGAGCTGTTCAGCAGGGTCTCTTGGATTCTCATGGTCCACTCGCTGCCGCCGGACGTGACAGCGGCCCTGTGGCAGGCTGCGGCACAGATTCCGGGCGTCACCGAAATCGAGACCGTCGAGGTTGACGGACGAGAGCTGATCGCGGTCGGGCGGATCGTGGAGAAGTGGCGGTTCGAGCAACTCCTGGTCGACCCGGAGACCTACGCGTTCGTCGGCATCCGGGGCGAGGCGGTCAAGGACTTCACCATGAAGGGCGGGAACGACCCCATCGAGGTGAAGAAGGGCGAAGTTCTGTTCGAGATCATCCGACTGGCCGAAGCCATAGTAGACGCCGCAGGTGAAACCGGCTGATATCCCGACGGGTGTGGGGGCGGGCCNGNTCCGCCCCCACACCCGTGCTCAGGATCAATTCAGAACCAACACCAGGTGCCCGACATCCCCTGACCCGACCAGTAACGGATGGTTCTCGGTGAATGACGAAGGCGGAACCGAAGCCGGTTCACAAAGGAGTCGAGTGTGGGCAGAGCGAGTTCACGGCATTTCGTCGGCTACTGAACGGGCTGGCTCGCCTCAGAACACAAGTGAGCTGCGAACGCCAGGCAATGGAATCGTTGAACGCACCACGAGTCGTGGCCTCCCCCAAGAAGAGTCGATTGTAAATCAAGGACGAGTAAGTCGATAGATCGACCAACCTTGCCCCTCATGGAACGGTGGACGAGGCGATCAGAGCGAACCTCCACATCAGTCCACTGTCAAGGATCTCCGCCGGGGCCATGCCGCAAGTCATCATCGACGGGCCACGGGAAGCCGCACCAGGGGCCACCGAGAGAACTCGATAGGAGCTCAAGGCCGTTAGACTTGTTGCCTTCCAACGAGAATCACGGGAGTGCTCATTGTCCACCGATTCTGACTCGGGGAGCGTCGTGAAGGTACTCGGGATCGTCGCTTCGGTGATTGGGATCCTCGCCTTCTTCGGGATCGCCAACTACGACGACTTGAAGGACGCCCTCTCATCGGGAAAAGACCCGGACGAGGCAGTAGTGGGAGATTGTATTGACGCCGTAGCGGATGGCGAGATCACGGTGGTGTCTTGTGAGCAGGACTCAGCAGACTACAAGGTCGTCGGCCGGCTCCCTTACGACAGCATGGCGTACGACAGAAGCCCGAACCCTCCCGTGGTCGACGAGGATCCCGATGCGTTTGTGACCTGCATCAACGCTGGATATTACGTAAGGGAGCAGTTTGTCATCGCCAATGGCGGCGAAGTTCTTTGCGTCGAGGAGATCTGACGGGCTCCCTCAACGGAATCCATACGGGAGAAGGCGTTGGAAGAATCATCACCGTTGCGGGTTCGGGCGGCCGGTATCTGCGTGGTGGCCGGACAGGTGCTGATGGAGAGCCTGGCCGACCGGGAGTTGTGGGGAGTGCCGGGCGGCCGGGTCGAGGTTGGAGAGACCCTCGAGCAGGCATGCGTGCGGGAGTACCGCGAGGAGCTGGGCATGCATGTGAGTTGCGAACGCCTGGCAATGGTGGGTGACTGCTTCTTCGAGCTGGACGACGGCAGCGTCTCCCATGATCTGACGTTCTATTTCATCGTGGAACCGCCGGGCCGGCCGTACAAACCGCCCGTTGTGGACAGTCACGAACCCGAGCTGAAGTTCACCTGGCTGCCAATCGAGGCGTTGAACGCGGTCGATCTGGTGCCTGAACATCTGCTGACGCTGCTGCCGCGAGCGATTCGATCGGAACGCACCCTGTATGCCAGTTACGACGCTCGCAAGGACGGAAAGGACATGTGCGCGACCACCGTTGTCCGCCGATGACATCTGGCATAACAGTGCTCTCCTGACGGGGAAGCGACCGTAGGCTCGCGTGACCGACCCTCACTCGCCATCTCAGCCCCCGCAGTGAAGCACGAGGCTTCCCGTACTCCCTTACTTTCGGATGAACCTTGAGAACGGTCCGGACTCCGCGGGAGGCGGCCCGCTATCAATCCTGTCGCCACGACCAAAGAATCCCAGGTCAATGGTCGGTTCTGCCGACCACTGACCATTCTCGCCAACCTCATTTCAGCGGTGCCACCGAGCGTCAGCCCGGGAAATCACCCGACACAATCGGACGTCGAGTGCGCCGATGCCGAGCCTCGGGCGGCATGGCAAGCGACGTGATCGGTCTCGTTGTGCTGACCCTCGGGAGCGAGACACCCAACGGCCACGACGGTCGACACCTGGTGACTAACCGTGACGCCCAAACACTGACTTGGCCGTGGCGGGACGACCGAGTGCTGCCGTGATACCCCGACATCCGATGCGGCGGAAGCAATGCCAATGCCGGACTAGAGACGACCATGCGCCGTCTCTCCCCACCTGTTTCCGCTGGTGGCGGGCATCTGAGAGAGTCGTTAGCAACCTGGAGGTTGTCTCGCTACCCAGCAGATCGGCTCCGGCGGGGTCAGAACACCACCGGCCGCGTTGTCGAAGCTCCGGCATACGACACCGGTATGCCGGAACTTCTCCGCCTTGCCGGATGACGCCCTGACCCGCGCCTCGCACGACCTGAGGTAACGAGACGACCTCTCCTCACTGCCATGGAAGTTTCGACATGTCCGATACGAACAAGCCACTCGCCCGCGTGGAGGAGTGGGAGGCGCGCTCCGAGAAGCCATTGACCGTACTGGCACTGGTCTTCCTCGTCGCCTACGCGGTTCCGATCCTGGCACCGGACATCCCGACGTGGGCGAAGTTCGTCGCGGGAACGGTGGACGTCGTCGTCTGGGTGATCTTCGTCGTCGACTACGTCGCCCGGATCGTCATCGCCGACGACCGACTCCTGTTCGTGCGGAAGAACCTGCTCGACACGTTCCTGGTGCTCATACCCCCGCTACGTCCGCTGCGGCTGATCCGAGTGACGTCGCTGCTGATCGAAGCATTGTGGCGCCGCACCAGACATCGGGCGCAGGCCCGCCTGACGGTCTTCGTGATCGGGTCGACCGCGATGGTGCTCTTCCTCGCGGCTCTCGCGGTCCTCGACGCCGAACGCGGTCAGGAGGGAGCGCAGATCGAGACCTTCGGGGATTCGTTGTGGTGGGCGCTCGTCACCGTCACCACGGTCGGATACGGCGACCTGTCCCCCGTGACGACCGCGGGCCGCGTCATCGCGGTCGCGCTGATGGCGTCGGGCATCGGACTCATCGGCTTCATCACCGGCGCGGTGACGTCGTGGGTCATCGACAAGGTCTCATCTCTGGCCGACGAGGAGAAGGCGGACGTGGCGACAGTGCTCACGTCCGTGCACACCCTGCATGGCGAATTGACCGCGGTCCGACGCGAACTCGCCGAAGTCAAACGGCTACTCGGGCACACCAACGGAACACCACACGACCCGGAGACACAAGGCGGGGCAGCCGACCAGGAACCCTCCAACCGACGATGACCACACATCCGCCGTAGACCGCTCCCACGAGCGGGTTCACACCTGGGCTGCGACGAGGTACCTGGTTTCTCCTCGCCGCCGGGGCGATCGGACGGGGTGCGCATGGCCTCCGGGGATGACCGGAGGCCATGCGCGGGTCACCGGCGAACGGCGATCCTGCGGATGAGCAGGGCGACGAGAAGTCCGTTGTAGACCGCCCCGACCATCGCAACCGGCCAGAAGTTTTCTCCGGCCATGGCCATCCACGTGGCCTTGGCCGGCCAGAACGACGGCAACAGACCGAACGCCCAGCTCCACGGTGACTCGATGAACCATGGGATGAGCGGCAACATGAAGATCACCAAGCCGAGCGCTCGGATCACCGCGAGACCCTCGACCTTGTTTCTCGCCCAGGCCGCCATGACAAATCCGATCACAGTGGACAACAATCCCGACACGATCGTCACTGGAATCGCCCAACCCAGGTCGGACACGCCGGTGATCGGCGAGATGAGTATCGCCGCCGTCTCCGACAGCATCACGATCACCACGACCATGATCAAGCGGTACACCGGGTAACTCGCGGGTGGTGCGGGTGTCACGCGTAGTGCGTCGAGGGTGTGCTGGTCCTTGTCCTCCAAGAGAATGAGGCCACAGACCGCGCCCAGTACGGCGATCGGCCCAAGCACGAGGAACGCGCTGACTATCAGCGGGTAGTAGGGCGTCAGATCGAACTGGTAGGCGCGCTGCAGGTACTCGGTCAACGGCTCGACCGCCCAGCTCGTGGCCGAATAGATGAACGGCCCGGCCATCACGCCCAGGAGCATGGAGTCACGCCGTATGTTTCGCAGATCGTTTCGGCCATATGCCGCCATCACACCGGCCATCACGCGGTTCCTTCCCGATTGACGATGAAGCGCTCGAACGCGCGTCTGGCGACCCAGGACAGCGCCGCGATGGAGGCCAGCTGATATCCGATCGCGTACCACCACTGCCAGGGGTCGAGGGTCACCTGGTCGAAGGCGGCACCGAGCATCAGCAACGAGCCATGCGTTGGCACCAGGTACATGAGGGGGTGTTGCCACAGCCCGGAATAGTCGATCAGCGGAATGTTCAACACCGCAATGACCACAGTAGATGGAATGAACCAGTCGCTGATCGATGTGAATGGGGTGGCGGAGATGAATCCGGCGAGCAGGAAGATCAAGGCGCACATGACAACGGCTCCTAGCAACACGGGAACCGAAAAGTCGAAGCCCACTCCGGACAACACGATGACCAGACTCAGAACGATGCTCAGCCCGGTCAACGTGGCCAGTTTCGCACCCAGGTAGTGACCGAATCTCATCGGCGTGACGAGGTTGGCGAACAAAGTGCGTTCCCCTCGTTCGAAGAAGACCGCTCCGACGATGAAGAAGAATCCGACGATCGCGAGGTCTCCGAATATGAGGTAGGGCATCGCCGGACCGAGCAGACCGTCGGGAAGGACGACTATCGCCGCCTCCCACAACAACACGGAGAAGATCGCGGCATAGAAGAACCCGTACCGCCATTGAAGAAGCAGATCGAGTCGTACTGCTGCGATCAACGCGTTCATCGCAGGCTCCGGCCGGTGACGTCGATGAACACGTCTTCCAGGTCGGCTTCCTGACTGTGCAGGGCCTCCACTGTGGCGGTCGCGAGCAGCGTCCGGAACCGATCGTCCTCCGCCAGTCCGTCCATTGGGAAGTCCTGGTGGGAAAGCACGCCTCCGTCCCGATAGGTGACACGAACGGTGCGCCGACTGCGGCTGATCTTGTGTTCGGCGGGAGTGTCGAGCGCGGCGATCTTCCCGTCGACCACGAACGCCACCCGATCGCACAGCTGGTCCGCGGTCGTCATGTCATGAGTCGTGAGGAAGATGGTTCGCCCCTCGGCACTCAACTCCGAGATCATCTCCTTGACGATCCGCGCGTTGCTCGGGTCCATCCCCGATGTCGGTTCGTCCAGGAACAACAGTTCTGGCCCGTGAAGCAACGCACGGATGAACACCAACCGCATCTGCATGCCCTTGGAGTACTTCGCGACCCTCGTTTTGGCGGCCTCGGCGAGCCCGACCCTTTCCATCAACTCCATCGGGTCGGCGGTGGGGCCGGGGTAGAGCGACGCGAAGAATTCCAGATTCTCCAGGCCGGTGAGTTTGAGATAGTGATTCGGAAGTTCGAATGACACGCCGATGCGTTCGTAATAGAGGTTCTTCCACTCGGCCGGTTCCTTGCCCCATACTCGCGCGGCACCACCGTGCCCCGCCAGGAGGCCCGTCAGAATCTTCTGGGTGGTGGACTTTCCGGCGCCAGACGGCCCGAGGAAGCCGAAGACCTCGCCCGCGCGGACGGTGAAATCCATGCCGCTGATCGCTTGGGACGGGGCTTTCGGGTAGGTGAACGTGAGGTCTGAGACCTCGATGACTGGAGTCATGTCGGGGGGTGATCCTTCTGACGTAGCCGCCACAGTTCTTCGATTCGTTCGTACTGTTCGGATAGGAACGCGTACACGTCACGCGTCTCCCGAAGTCGCTGAGTGTCGTTGTCGGTCTCAGGCAGTAGTTTGAGACCGCGATCGGCCAGCTCCGTCCACTGTCGCGCCAACCGTGCCTTCTGGGACGCCTCGGTCAGCCAGAATCCGGGACGCATTCGGTAATAGGTGCGTCGTGAACCGGCCACGGCGAATCGCTCGACCGCTCCGGCACGTTGCAGACTCTGCATCGCCATGCTGATCGAGCCACGGCTCGACGCGAGGCCGGTGGCCAGTTCCTCTGCGGACTGATGCGCGGGCTGACTCACCAGAAGCCAGCCCAATACCCGCCCGTGAATGCGTGGCATGCCCTCGTTCTCGAGGAACTGACCGACCTCCTCGGCGTACCGCTGCCAGGTGGGCGGGTCGGGAATCTGGGTACTGTGCGCGTCGGATGCCATGCGTCGAATCTACATCATATTTCGGAACTTTCAAATATGTTTGAAAGTTCATACGCGACGCAGGCGGCGTCAAGGCATACATCCCCGGAGCGGTGACTCCCCCGCGATCGAGTGACCGTAGAGTGATCGACGGTGTGCCGGGAAGTCTGGTCGGCGAAGTGTCGATCGAAAGGCTCAATCCGTGCCCCTTTTGCTGTGCTTTGCCTTGATTCTACTGGCGGCGGTCCTGTTGTCCTCTTTGGCGAACAGAACCATCCTGTCCACCGCCGTGCTGTTTCTCGTGGCCGGCTTCGTACTGGGCGAGGGCGTCACCGGTGTCGTACCACTGACTCCGAGCGACCCGTCGGTCAAACTGCTGGCCGAATTGGCGTTGTTCGCCGTGCTGTTCACCGACGGAATGAAAGTCGGTTGGCCACAACTGCGCACGGCGTGGCGATTGCCGGGACGCGCCCTCGGATGGGGAATGCCGCTGACCCTGGTCATCACCGCCCTGGCGGCGCACTTCATCGTCGGCCTCGGCTGGCCGGAGTCGCTCCTCATAGGTGCGGTATTGGCGCCGACCGATCCGGTGTTCGCCTCCGCACTCGTCGGCAACGACAAGGTGCCGCCCCGGCTACGTCATCTGCTCAATGTGGAATCTGGAGTCAACGACGGCATCGCCCTGCCCTTCGTCATGGTGTTCCTTGCCATCAGCGCGGGGTCAGGTGATTTGGGATTGGGCGCCCTCGGCCTGGAACTGCTACTGGGCCTGGTGATCGGGTTGGCGGTACCCTGGTTGGCCCTGCGCCTGGAACGTCTGCGCTTCTTCTCCGCGTCCACACAGTACGAACCGCTGAACGCCTTGGCGATCGGTATCGTCGTTCTGGCGTTGGCGCAAGCGGTGCACGGCAACCTGTTCATCGCCGCCTTCACGGCGGGGATCACGGTCGCCACCTTCGGCTCCCGACAACGGCAGGCGTTCGAACACTTCGGAGAACTCATCGCCGAACTGCTCAAACTCGCGGCGCTCCTGGTGTTCGGCGTCCTGATCTCACCGGCTTTCCTCGCCGAGATTTCCTGGGCCGGTTGGCTCTTCGTCGTTGTGGCGATCTTCGTGGCCCGTCCCGTCGCCCTCTGGTTCTCCTTTTTGGGAGCCCGCCTCAATCTGCGTGAGCAGGCCGCGGCGATGTGGTTCGGCCCCAAAGGCTTCGCCTCGGTCGTATACGGACTGATCGTCCTGAAGTCCGGCATCGCCGGTGCCGATCTGTTGTTCCACCTGATCGCGGGAACGATCGTCGTGTCGATACTTCTGCACTCGTCGACGGACGTCGTGGTCGCCAGGTGGCTCGACGACGCGGCGGAAACGCCCGCCTGGCATCGACGCCTTCGACGATTCACCGGCACCGACAGATCTGAACCGTCGGGCGGGGAGAAAGCCCATGCCGCTCGATCCTGACGTCCGTACAGCACTACTCGGCATCGCCGGTGAGCTGCGGGACGGAGGCAGCCCTGGGCCGCTGATCGTGGAGGTGGCCGCCATCATGGCCACCCTCGCGGCACGAGGCGAGATCACCCGCGACGACGGAGTCCGCACGATCATGGCCGTCGGCACCTGCGAAGACTTGGACACGCTTGCCGAACTCCTCGACAGGATCTGAACCACGCGATGGAACTTTTCGGGTTCGTGGTGGTCGGGTCTCTCGGCTTGGTGGGTCTTTCTTGCCGTCTGGTGCGTCTTTTTTGAGCCGCGTACGTCGCCCCACCAAGCCGTAGCGGGGGTGCGGTTCGTACGGCACGTCAGTCGTGGTGGTGCGTTTGACGGTGCCGCGCTTTCGCGGGTGGTCGGGTGGTCGGGTGGATTTTCGGCTTGGTGGGGCGGGTTACGTGGCACGGCTGTTCTGCGGTGACGGTATGGGAGACCCACCAAGCCGGGAAGGGTGACCACGGTATGGCCTGAACTGCCAAACCACGGACAGCACCTGAAACGTCATCGGACGTCATTGAGATGACGCCGTCGCAACCGATCCGCCGGGCCACGATAGGAGCATCAGTGGTGGCCGGCACTCGATCGTCGCGCGTTGTCAGGTGTGGTCGTGGTTCTGCGGCCGTTGATCAGACTGAGCCACAACAGAAAGAACATTATCTGTCCTTCATGGACGAATGGCGAACTGAACGGGAGCGCGTGGCGGCGATGGTCGATTCATGGCCCGCTACGGGATTCGGCTCGTTGCCGGACGGCGCGGATAGGGTGTCCGGGTGGACCAGGACGAACGACGACGGCACGCAACTTCATTCGGCGCGGCCGCGGCACGGTACGCCCAACATCGGCCGGACTACGCGCTGGACGCGGTGCGTTGGGCGCTCGAGAACGCCCCGGGCCCCCGAGTGCTCGACCTCGGTGCCGGTACCGGAAAACTGACCGCCACGCTGGTCTCGCTCGGAGTCGACGTCGTCGCGGTCGAGCCCGACACGGGGATGCTGACCGAGCTCCGCCGCGCCCTGCCGGACGTCCGTTCCCTGCCGGGCAGCGCCGAGGCGATACCCCTGCCGGACGCTTCCGTCGACGCCGTGCTGGCCGGCAATGCCATGCACTGGTTCGACATGGCCGTCGCGGGACCGGAGATCGCGAGGGTCCTCGCGCCCGAGGGCGTCCTCGTCGGAATGTGGAACGTCGTGGACGACCGCATCGATTGGGTCGCCGAGCTGGGTCGGGTCGCCGGAGACGCGGCCATCGGTCCACGTGACGTGCAGAGCAACTGGCGCGTCGCGACTGCGGACATGCACCTTCCGAAGACCGGTGTGGACGCCCGGTTCGGCTCGCCGGAGCGGGCCGAGTTCCCACACGGTCAAGACCGAACCGTGGACTCCCTCATCGAGACGCTCGCGACGCGCGCGGGGATGCTGGTCATGCCGGAACGGGAACGAGAGGCCACATTGGAGCGGATTCGCGCCTTCCTAGTCGGCCGCAACGATATCCCAGATGGCGGGTTCTCCCTGCCGATGTTGACCGGTGGGCTGCGCGTCCGTCGGCTCTGACATCGATCCACTATGAACTGATGGCTCGGCTTGATCGAATACGGAGAACCCCCGAACGCCGAAACCATGACGGCTGGACACGACGGTCCGTCGACAACGGGAAACGGGTCTCCTCAAACGCACGACCGGAACTGCGTTGAGCGTCCATCACCGATACTCCATTGTGCTTTTGATCGCCGCGAACGACGGCGAACCGTCGAGGTGGGAATGACGCACGGGTAAGCGGCGATACACCCTTCAGACCAGGTCGAGGAACGCGCTGGTCGCGGGGCTGGGATTGAAATCGCTCCAGGCGAGGAACTGGATCCGACTGGGACCGCTGGTGACGGGAATCGCGACGAGGCCCGGCCGACGCGCCAACAGGGCCGGTGGAAGCAACGCGACCGCGAGATCCTGTTCGATGAGACGGCAGATGAGATCCGGCGACGCCGCCTCAAAGACCACCTCACGGGTCAGGCCGGCCGACTCGAAGGCGACATCGCATTGCGCGCGGCCCCCGGAACCGACGATGAAATCGGCGAAGCGCTCGTCGGCGAGGTCCTCCAGTGCCAGTCTCTTGCGCCCCGCGAAGCGGTGGCGAACGCTGACGACGGCGACATGACGCTCACGCGCCAACTCCCGCACGCGCACGCCACTCGGCGGGGTCGATTCGGGCAGGCCCAGGACCGCGACGTCGATCTCTCCCGCGATGACCGCCTCGATCAGGTCGTGGCTCCCGGCCTCGCGAAGCGCGATCCGCACGAGCGGGTGAGCGTGGTGGTATTCACGCAGGACAGCGGGCAGGTCGAAAGCGGTGACGGTCGGAATCAAACCGAGGACGAGGCTGCCCCGTATCTGCCCGGTCGCCGCGGACACGGCTTCCGCCGACGCTCGTTCGGCCGCGTCCAACGCTGCCTGCGCGTGCGGCAGGAAGGCCTCACCGGCGACGGTGAGCTCCACTCGCCTGCTCGTGCGCGCGAAGAGTGTGACGCCGAGTTCGCGTTCGAGCGCCTTGACCTGGTGGCTCAACGCCGACTGCACGACGTGGCATTGCCGAGCGGCTCGGGTGAAGTTGCGGGTCTCCGCGATGGCGAGCACGTACCGCAGCTGCTGAAGCTCCATTCATCCATCTTGCCTGTAGATCGCTGCCATGAGAAGCATGTGTTGGACTCATTGATGTGGTTCGGGCGATAGTGGTCAGGTGAACGCAACGACGACGACTCCGGTACCCGCGCCAGCGGCTGTCGGCACCAGGACCGTAGGCCCTAGGCCGGGGCTCACCCTGATCACCGCGCTGGCCCCGATGGTCTGGGGCACAACGTATGTGGCCACGACCGAGTTCCTGCCCGCAGGCCACCCGTTGTTCGCCGGGCTGGCTCGGGCTCTGCCCGCGGGTTTGCTGGCCATCGTGATCGCGCGCGTCCTCCCCCGTCGCGACTGGTGGTGGAAGTCCGCCGTTCTGGGTTTCCTGAACATCGGGCTGTTCTTCCCACTGTTGTTCGTCGCGGCCGAGCGCCTGCCGGGCGGGGTGGCGGCGACGTTGGGGGCGACGCAACCGATTCTCGTCGCCGTCCTCGCCGTTCTCGTTCTGCGCGAACGGTTCTCCCCGTGGAGTCTCGGCTCCGGGATCGTCGGCGTCGTCGGCGTCGCCTTTGTGGTGCTCGGGCCGGCCGCGCGTCTGGACGTCGTCGGTGTCGTCGCGGGGCTCGCGAGCGCCCTCGGCATGGCGTTCGGCGTCATCCTCACCAAGCGCTGGGGACGGCCCGAAGGCGTTGGGCCGCTTGCCTTCGCCGGATGGCAGCTCACCGCCGGGGGGCTTCTGATCCTTCTGCCGACGATCCTGATCGAGGGTGTCCCCGATCGACTCGACGCGCCCGCGATCGGTGGTTACCTGTGGCTCGGCCTCATCGGCGGACTGCTCGCTT
The DNA here is from genome assembly GCF_965137155.1 of Stackebrandtia soli. Classification (NCBI taxonomy): domain Bacteria; kingdom Bacillati; phylum Actinomycetota; class Actinomycetes; order Glycomycetales; family Glycomycetaceae; genus Stackebrandtia; species Stackebrandtia soli. The sequence goes on along the minus strand of NZ_CBCRZX010000040.1, from coordinate 19,902 downwards.
ACACGTTGTGGTTCAACGGTTTGAAGACGCTCCCCGTCGTCGCGACCGCGCTGCTCGGGCTGCTCTCCCCTCTCATGGCCGCGACGCTGGGTGCGATCGTGCTCGGGCAAACGCTGGCCCCGATCCAGCTCATCGGTTTCGCTCTGGCCCTCACGGCGCTCAGTGCGGGGCAGCTCCATTCAACGATCCTGGGCCGCAAAAGCGTCCCGCAACTTCCCGTGGCGTGACAACCGTCCCGCCGTCACCCCTGACACCGGTCAGACCGATCACATAGGAGATCACCATGTCGTTCCAGAGCTATCTCGACAATGTCGAGGCGAAGACCGGGAACACGCCCCGCCGCTTCATCGAGCTCGCCCGTGAGCGCGGCTTCGACGAGAATGCCAAGGCCACACCGGTCGTGACGTGGCTGAAGGAGGACTACGACCTCGGTCGCGGCCACGCGATGGCGCTGTTCCACGTCATCACCAAGGGCCCGAAGATCAGTGCCAAACACGTCGGGAAGAGCGGGCCGCACGGGGACGCCTCCGACACGCTCTGGCTCGACGGCAAGGCCACGAACCCGAACACCTAGTCGACTGTGGGGCGACTCGTCCACCGATCGCCCCACAGCCGCATACCCGGAAATCACCCACATTGAGGCACATTTCAATGCAGACGGAGGCGGCGGCCGGAGGGCCTTGGAAGGAAACGGAAGCAAGCGCTTTCTAGCACGCTTCCCCGGATGCGGAATACGAAGGACACGGTCCGACAGTTCGGATCCATTGTGGTGGCATCGATCGCGGCGATCTGGTGGTCCATCGGGCTGACTGTGCTGCAGCCGATGTACGAACCGAGAAACGTCGACGCGACCGCTTGGATCGGCAACAGCACCTACTGGATGCGAGAGTCCCGGTGGGCCATGGTCGCGGTGATCGTTCTGGCCGCGATCTGGGCGCATCGGGGAAATCCACTTCGTTCCATTATGGCCACCATCGGCGGGCTGGCCTGGTTGGCGGCGGACACACTACTGAACCGCGCGGATGTCTCGGGGTTCGCCGCCACCAGCATCGCGATCGTGGTCTCGTTGACGGTCGTCGCGATCGGAGTCGGTTCGGGCGTCCGAGATCCCGCGGTGCCGCCGGGGCGACGCGTTCTCATCGCCTCCTTCTGCGTCGCCTCGGCACTCGCGGGGACGGCGGCGATCCTCGAGTCACCCACCAACGTCGAACCGGCCCTGCTCTGGGGCGGCTTCATCTCGGGCGCCCTGTCGACCGTATTGGCGTTGGGCTGCGCCGTCGAGGCACGCCGTAACCCGATCCCGTGGAAGGCGGTGATCACGGCCGCGACGATCTGCGTGGTCTTGGTGGCCGCCGCGCGGATCCTGCTCCCTTTCGCAATGCTCGTCATGCTCCTCGTCCCCTGCATCCTGATCACCATGGGGTACCTGCTGGTGACGACCGGTCCGATGCGTTTCCTGCACGCGCCCGCCATCGCCGCCTGCTGCCCCGCGCTCCTCATGCTGGGAACGATCGTCTTCACGGTCAGGAACGACGGCGCGAAACTCGTGACCGCCTGGGCCGGAAATCCGCCCGTCAACTCCGTCGACGTGGACTTCATCTTCACAGCCCTGGCGGTCTTCACCGGACTGATCATCGGTACCGTCGCCACCGCCTTCGCCCGCGAACCACGACCCAAGACCTGAGCCCCGCACATCCTGCCGTGCTGAGACTCCGCCGCGCCGAGGGCGACACGAACCCGACACTCACCGAGGCGGACCTCGTCGCCGATATCGCGGCTGCTTCTGAGCGCGGTCGGGATACGGTTGCGAGCGTGGAGGACGCGAACGGGGAGTTGCTGGCGGGCGGCAACATGGAGCCGGTCGTCCGGATCGGCGACACCGTCAGGCGAGTGGCGGGGCCGTGGACCCCGGCGGTGCACGAGCTGCTGCGGCGATACGAATCCGCTGGTGTCGTCGAGGTTCCCCGAGCGTTCGGCTTGGATGAGGACGGGCGAGAGGTCCTGTCATTCATCCAGGGCGACATGATGACGACGTTGCCTCCCCAGGTGCTCTGGAAGCAGTCGCTGTTGCGGTCTGCGGGCGCCCTTCTTCGGCGACTGCATGACGCGGGCGAGCCGCTCGTTTCCGCGAACGGCCCGTGGCGGCAGAAGAGCCGAACTCCGATGGAAGTCCTCTGCCACAACGACTTCGCGCCGTACAACCTGATCGTTCGGGACGAGAAACTGGTCGGCGTGATCGACTTCGACATGGCCTCACCCGGGCCGCGCCTCTGGGATCTGTCCTATTTGGCGTATCGGCTGGTCCCCTACGCCGAGGACGCGCCGGACTTCGAACCTGTTCGTGACGGCGGCCGGGAGCAGAGACTTCGGATTCTCATCGAAGCGTATGGATATGACTACACGTGTGAGGCTGTGCGTCGGACGTCCGCGAACTACTTGGACGCCCTCGCCGAGTTCACCGACCGGAGAGCCGAGGACACGGGGCGAAGCGACTTCGTCGAACACGCCGCGATGTACCGGCGAGACGCCCACCGGCTCCGCGAGGGCCGGGAACCAGACTGGTGACTCCTACTGACGTCGCATCACCTCTGTCCGGGATCACCTGCCCCGCATCAATTCTGCTCCAGGATCTTATGGCGGTAATAGGCGGCGCACTCTGCCGCTTCATCCATCTCCGCGATTGAAAGGATGTCACCTTTGCCATTGCTGAGGCCGAAGTAGAAATCAATCGCCGATGGATCGGTTCCAGACGGATAGCTCGGGAAGTAGCCCGCATCCAAGGAAAACGCCGTCCCTACTTCGATCAGCGCGTTTGACGTCGCCACCTTGATCCGGGCCTGAAGACGGTTCGACAGCTCGCTCAACGGTGTCACGACCTCATCCCACCCCGAATCATCGCCCACCACGATCACACCCGACCTCGTCAACTCAGCGCTCGGCCCCACCACACTCCACAAGATCGGCGCCGTCCACGGCCCATCAGCACCCGGCGGCGGAGTCGTGTCCTTGACATACACGCCATCCAATGACTCACCAGCGCACATCGGCACATACAACACCAACCGCCCACCCACCACCGCATGACCAGCATGGAAGCGAACCGAATCGTCCTCACTCGGAAAGAACAACCCACACGCCGCAGTCAACCCCAAAACCACCGACACCAAAACAACCCGAAAGATCTTCACGGCGACCTTTCGTTGGGCAGAAAGCAGTCAGCATCACGACAACCACGGTCATTGATCGTTTCACGAATCGAAGCATGGAACCCCATAATTTCTACCTACGTCTACCTACACGATCTACTACGCGAGCACTAGGTCAGAATATCCATCATCTCTGTATCGAGAGCCCTCACGAATCCGGAGATGAAATCGTCCGGGTAGAAGTCACCCTCGCCTTTGACAACATGAATCGCGGTCGCATACTGGCCGTAGATCAAAACAGCCAACCACTGACAGTTCCCGGACTCGATTGGAAAGCTGCTCATACCGAAGTCGGGTACGGGGTAGCGACAGTAGAACGCAGCCGAGTCGGCGCCCAATCCGTATACCGTTGTTTCGTACGATCTAAACAAATAGCCATCCCCCCAATGGCTACTGTTGGCCATCATCTTGTCACCCCATTCGGCCGACTCGAGCGGGCTGGTAAGTCGCTCCGCCCGCAGCCACACATATCCAACGATCGGCAAAGAGCCGAATCGGTCGAGGTGCGCAACTCCCTCGCACGTTCGAGAACTCTCACAGAACTCATCGTCCTGTATCGAGAACGGCGTCCACTCTCTATCTAGCCCAGTTCGCGGAAATCCATCTGACACAAATTCGAGCCGGGCAAGCGAAACGGACGCGTAGCTCACCGAAGTACTCGACCTATCAAGGCTGCTGATGTAGATGATGCCCGCGCAAACAATGAGAATCGAAGCGAGAACAACCACTACCCGTCGACTGACGCTCCATCTTGAGGTCTTGGGCCACGATATCATCTCAACACTTTCCTACAAACTCCTCGCCACACACTGGGAAGTCCACAGTGAATTTCACAATGGATAGACCTCGTCAGTGTGCGCCCTTCAGCCGCTACCGACGACTCCGCAAAAATTGATAGGAGCCCTTAAATGGGCCGAGTCATGGCGCTGGCGGACAAAGGCTACATCGGACCCGGCGACCAGGTGACCGAGCCACCGTGGAAAGGACGCGACAAACCAGGACCGAAGAAGACTCAGAACGGGGATACAAGCCAGCCTCCGTGCACCCGAAGAACGCGGCTTCGCCGGACTCAAGAAGTGGCGGATCCTCCGGCGTTTGCACTGTTCAACATGCCGGGCCGCCGACATCTTCCGAGCCATCTCCGATGTCAACCACACAGGATGAAAAAGGCTCAGTGTGATCTACGCCAGAATTGAATCACATCGCGAAAGAAGGACAGGAGGACGATAATACGGAGACGCGAGCTCGACTTCAAGAGCCTCTTATCACCTCGAGGAATCTCAGATCGCAGCTTCATGGAAATACCAAGGGCAACACCCAGCAAAGCAGCCCAGGAAACCCCGGCAATTGCCGCAGCCACCATAGTGAACGATGTGGAGGCGATCAACGCTACGGCTATGAATATTCCCATTATGCAAGGAAATATACGCGCCAGGATAACCAAGGCTCGATACGATGCAAATTGGTTCAATTCAATCGAGATTTCGTCTATCTTCATTCTATTCCTCACTCTAGTGGAATCACAAACGTATAGCCTCTTCCAATTTCCCATGAGGCGATTCCTCCTGGTATACCTATTTCAATCCCACCACCGACTCCAAACGACAAAGAAATATCCCCGGCATCAGAAACTGCGATTTCGCCTTCTACAACGCCGAGAACTCCTGTGGCAGTATTGGTGTATGTATCCCAACCTGCCAGCTCATCGAAACTTCTAGCAGTTGACTCGAATGAGCTAAAAGTTCCTTCAGCGCTGGCTCCAAGACCAATCCCAGCATGCGGTCGGATCAGCAATCCCCATCCATCTTCTGGTGTTTCAACAATGCATACGTCTATACCTGCTCCGCCAACCACTTGTGCACTGGCGCTTCCACAAACTCCGACTGAAGTATCGCCGCCAGAAAACCAGTCAAGAATTCCAGATATAGAGTTGCAGGCGAGGTCGTACCATTCGCAAGCAAGCTCAAGCCGGGGAATATTGTCATCGGTAGTCTGCAGACCTCGCCCAGGTACTTCAGAAAAATATCTGCGTTGCGGTACGGGGATGTAGTTTCCGTTGCCGTCGTTGCGGTAGGTTTTGCCTTTGTTGGTGTAGTGGGAGTATCCGCCCTTGTTGGGGTCGACGTAGGCGCGGTCGTGACCTGGTCCGTCGTGGGAGGGGACGTACATCCCGGAGGGGTCGCTCTTGGTGATGGGGGTGTTGTTGGCGTAGGCGTAGCCGTGGATTTGTTGGGGGTCGGTGAGGTCGGTGACGGGGTCGTCGGAGATGAAGCGGCCGAGGTTGGGGTCTTATTCACGGGCGCCGATGTGTGTGAGGCCGGACGGGTCGTTGGTTCCGCCGACGAAGCACTCGTCCTCGGTCTGGGATCACCTGCCCCGCATCAATTCTGCTCCAGGATCTTATGGCGGTAATAGGCGGCGCACTCTGCCGCTTCATCCATCTCCGCGATTGAAAGGATGTCACCTTTGCCATTGCTGACGCCAAAGTAGAACTCAATACTGGACGGGTCTGTCTTGGCAGGATGGTGCGGAAAGTAGTCCGCATCCAACGGAAACCCAGTATCAGTTTCGATCAACGCCGAAGATGTCTCCACCCTGAACCTGACCTCAAGACTGTTCGACAACTCGCCCAACGGAGTGACCACCTCATCCCACCCCGAATCATCACCCACCACAACCACACCCGACCTCGTCAACTCCGCGTTCGGACCCACCACACTCCACACGATCGGCGCCGTCCACGGCCCATCAGCATCCGGCGGCGGAGTCGTGTCCTTGACATACACGCCATCCAATGACTCACCAGCGCACAGCGGCACATACAACACCAACCGACCACCCACCACCGCATGACCAGCACGGAAAAAGAAGGCCTCATCCTCACTCGGAAAGAACAACCCACACGCCGCAGTCAACCCCAAAACCACCGACACCAAAACAACCCGCAGAACCCTCACGGCGACCTTTCGTTGGACAGAAAGCAGTCAGCATCACGACGACAACGGACATCGATCGTATTTTGAAGAAAGCTTACACCCCACCATGAATGCATTGGAATGAGTCCTAATGCGATCGAAAGGCGATGGCCAGGCCGAATACCAATCCTATAGTGACGACAATAATGGTATTCCGCATAATCGCCCGTTTACGGTAGCGAGCAAGTTCTCCACGACTGCGACGAAGTTCAACAACGCCCACAGCAGAACGATAAGGAGGCGGAATGGCCCACTTCGGCTGATTGTAATAGACAATCGTATACCACATTATCGGACCAATGATCGCAACGATCGCCCCGAGGACGATAGCCATCGCTATCATCCATATCGGCGCAGACTTCGGTCCCAGTCCCGTGGCCTCAGACCACAACACCGGTATCACCAGCAACACCAGCGCACAACCAACAATCGTCGTCATTGGGAACGTACGTGGAATTGCCCTGCGCACATCTGACGCGTGGGGGGCTTCATATATATCTCGCTCGGTTTCAATCAGATGACCTCGCCAATGCCTAGGCAACATCACCAACGTCACAATGCACCCGAGCGCGAAAAGCGCAGAAAGGATCGAGAATTCTACGATCCCAATATCAAACCTGGATGACATTACCACCCCTTCTTTCCCATTAATCAACCAGAGGCTTATATATAAGTGTTTTGTATTCAGATTCTCGCCAGCGTTAACGAGTCGAGATCTCGCCGAGACAACCTTCCATGTATTTGAGTAGTGCCCGAAGTTCTCTAATCGAATAGTCCTCCTATCCAACCTCCCGTAATACTTCCGATTACCGCTCCGGCGACTGCGCCAATGCCAACCCCTACAGCAACACCGATTGGTCCACCGACGAGTCCAACCTTGGCACCAAACGCTGCGCCAGCCAATCCACCCGCGATTTCACCCGCAACCGATCCCGTCGTTGCACCGATCGGTTTCCCATGAGTCACATCGTAAACGCCGACGCCTATCGAAATCGCTGCGCCGATGAAAGGAATGAACTTTGCTGCCTTCTTGACGATAGAGAATGTTGCGAACTTCCCCCAGCCAAGGCCCTTGATCGGGCCGAGTGAGAGTCCGGCATTCTTCAACCGGTTTCCATACTTCTCCATGGCCGCATGATCGCCGGACATGAAAGCGATCTCTAGCTTCTGTAGATCGCTCAGCATCGTTTTTCCGAGCTCCGTTGCCATTCCTGATGAAACATCAAGGAGGGAAGCGGACTGAGACAAGTACTCCAAACCGTATGCGCGAAGGAAATCCTCATTTGGGACATACTTCGGCTCAGGTACGGGGATGTAGTTTCCGTTGCCGTCGTTGCGGTAGGTCTGGCCCTTGTTGGTGTAGTGGGAGTATCCGCCCTTGTTGGGGTCGACGTAGGCGCGGTCGTGACCTGGTCCGTCGTGGGAGGGGACGTACATGCCGGAGGGGTCGCTTTTGGTGATGGGGGTGTTGTTGGCGTAGGCGTAGCCGTGGATTTGTTGGGGGTCGGTGAGGTCGGTGACGGGGTCGTCGGAGATGAAGCGGCCGAGGTTGGGGTCGTATTCACGGGCGCCGATGTGTGTGAGGCCGGACGGGTCGTTGGTCCCGCCGACGAAGCCCTTGTCGCTGGGCCAGGTGAGTGCGGCGGTGCCGCGGGGGTTGCCGTACGGGTCGGAGTAGCGGAATCCGATGTCGACCTGTCCGGAGTGTTCCATGTAGATGGTGGATGTGCCTTGGTGGTCCGACAGCAGCCATTTCAGGGTGATGCCTTCACGGACGGCGATCGTCTTACCGAGGTACGTGTAGTAGCGGGTGCAGGAGACAGCATCCGTCGGCGAGAGTTTCAGTTCCTGCCCGGGAAGGTACAAGACCGCGCCACCATCGGCATCACGGCGGATCAGCCGCTCACCATCGGGCGAGTACACGTGGGACGTCACGGCGTCACCGACGCTCACCGTGTCGAGCTTCCCCTGCGGGGTCCACGTCAGTTCCTGCGTCGCACCGTCGGTGTCCTGGCGAGAGGTCATGTTCCCGGCCGGGTCCCAGTCGAACTCGGTGACCTGTCCATCGGTCGTCGCCGTCGAGACGGTGTGCGGCTGAGCCGAACCCGCTACGGGCATGGCGTAATCCGTCGTCTCACCCGTCACATTGTTCGTCATCGCCGTACGGTTCCCGATCGCGTCGAAGGCATACGACTGCCAGTATGCGGCCGGACCACCCAAGCCACCAGTAGCCGGAGAGACAGAACAATCCCCGTCTGAGGGCGTCCACGCGCTCGTCAACCGGGCCAAAGCGTCGTAGTCGAAACACTGATTGTCGCCGGTGACGGAGTCCGAGATACCCGTGATGTTGCCCGCCGGGTCATACGCGTAACTCGTGTTCGACACCAACGACGGCGCGTTCTCCTTCAGAATCCGCGTGGACGTGACACGGCGGGTCGCATCGTCGTACTGGTACGACTGCATGGCATATGCCATGTTGTGGAGATATCGCACCGATTGAACCTCACCTAGACCCGTGTAATCAGTGGCCGCCGCATAGGTTCCTTCGCTGGCGACCCGCGTCCTCAATGGCAGCCCAGTCCGCTGGTCGTACTCGAACAAATAGTTCTCACCATACGCACCCGCAAATCCGTGGTACATGATCGACTCAGGTGATCCCTCAACTGCAAAAGAACGACTAAACTTGTACGTTCCAGCCAATGCCCCTTCGGTCTCCGGGATGATGTGCTGACCACTCACGATGTTGTACAGGTTGTCGTACTGGCCGACGTCCATTCGGTACTCGGCGCCATCGTCGAACGTGGACCATCCAGAGAGGTGTCCCCGGGCAACGCGCCCGAGGGGGGCGTCGTACCGCCACGCGGACAGTTTCACTCCGCCGGTGACAGTCCCGTCGTACAGCTCGGTCTTGCGCCCCAGCACGTCGTACACGTAGGACAGGGTGATGCCGCGTGCGTCTGTCGTCGACAAACGATCACCGGCGGCATTGTAGGTCGACGTGGTGGTTCCGCGATCGGGATCGTGCTCGGCGGTCTGGTTCCCTCGGATGTCGAAGTCGTACGTCCACGCGTTGCCGACATGGTCGGTGACGGTGACGAGTTTGCCCTTGCGGTCGTAGTCGTACCAGGTCGACTGGTAGACGCCGTAATCGTTGCGGTCCAGGTGTTCGCGCTGTTCGACGGTCTGACCACGGGCGTCGGTGACGGTCGTGCGGGGAACGCCGCCGTCAGGCGGGGTGACGGTGGTGTAGTCGCCGCCGTAGCTGGTCGTCGTGCGCCACAGCTCCGTCTGCTGGTTGAAGGTGATGACGTCGGTGGCGCGGTTGGCGCGGTCGTAGTGGGTCTCACTGCGTGCGGTGATCTCGCTGGTCGGCACGAACAACTCCGCCGATGGTTCACCAGTGGACCGATACGGTCCGACCTTTTCGGACTCTCGACCCACGGAGTCATATCGGGTGTCGGTCAGGATGCGTCCACCACCCGATCCGGGTGAGACTTCCTGAGTCTGGACGGTGCGTAGAAGGCCGTCGAAGATGGTGGTGGAAACGGTGTAGTAGCCGGTGATGGCGACAGTCGCGGCGTTGAGTTTCCTTGTGACGACGGCGTTCGCGCCGGTTTCGGAAACCTGATAACTGTACTCGTAGCTGGGGCTGTGGCCCGTGCTGCGCGTCGGCAGCCACACCTTGATCAGGCGGCCGAGCGGGTCGTAAACGGTCGCAGTGATCTTGCCGTTGACGTCGGTGGACGTGATCGCGGCGCCGCGCAGATCACGTGTCTCGGAGCTGGTCCATCCCAGTGGGTGCGTCGTCGTCACGCTCGTTACCACACCCGTGGCGGGAGTGTATGTGGTGCCGGTCTTGTTGGCGCGGACGTCCCATGTGGCGGAGACCCGGCCGAGAGGGTCGTACTCCGTCCGAGATTCGACCACATAGGTGGGTTCGCCGTCGACGAATCCGTCAATGGTCTCCGTCTTGGTCAGATCACCCTTAGTGGGTGTAACGCCATAGGCGAGGCCGTCGTAGGAGTATCGGGTGTCGACGATGATGTCGGCGTCCGAAGTCGGACTGGTTCCACAAACGAGCGCGTAGGTTCGGACGCGCAGCATCGGCGTGAGCAGGTTGACGTCCGTGTTGCGGGCATAGTCGGTGAGCGTGCAACGTTCGTCACCGGTGACGTCGATGTCACCGTGGTCGGCGACGGAAGTCGGTGCGCCGTAGCCGTCGAAGGCAGTGTCGGTGCGGGTGGTGCGCCAACCACGATCTCCGTCGAGGACGGTCTGGTCGTGGCGGGTCTGTTCGCCGCGAACGTACCGCGCCTCGGTGGTGTGACCGTCCTCGGTGCGTTCGGCGGTCGGTGCGGATCTCCATGGTACGAAGACCTGCCGCGACACCGGTTCCGTGTCGACGCCGTTGTAGACGGTCGTCTCCCTGGTCAGGCCGGAGTACTGGTTGTGGTCGGTGACGGGGTCGCCGACGGCGGCGGGAACCGTGACGGAGCGGGTGCCACCGGCGGGGTCCTTGTCGCCGTGCATTCCACGGAAGTAGCGAGTTTCGGTGAGGGTCTGTTCGTCGTTCTCACCGACTCGGACACGGACGCCTTCATAGCCGCGATAGTCCGACCAGGTGCGGAATCGCTTCTCCACCAGGAAGTCCGGCTCGTCGTATCGCCAGGCGGGGGTGCCGAGGTATTCGTACTCGGTGGTCTTTGCGGTGGTCTCGGTGAGCTGGTCGTACTCGGTGACGGTCGTGAGCACGTACTTGTGGTACCAGTGCGTCTCCAGTGTGTCCGGGTCGAAGGGCTTGGGCGCCTTCACCGGGTAACACATCCGGTCGTTGTTGCCGGGATCGCTCGGTACGTCCCCGTCGGCGCAATCACGTGGCGAGTAGGCGAGTCCGATGCGAGTTCCGGTTTCGGTCCAGATGGTGCCCATCCGCATCCAGTTCATGGTGGGGATTCCGTCGTAAACCTCGACGCGGTTGTGCATCTGGATCCAGTCGAAGGAGACCTTCGGCATCGCGAGGTCACCGCCGACGTGGCCCGTGCGGGTGATCGACTCGAGCCACAGACCGGCTCGGGTGCCATCGCCGGGGCTGGGGAAGGAGTGATCCAGCGACCAGGAGTCGATGTTCTGGTGTTTCACCGCCGTGGCGTCCCAGACTTGGGTGGTTACCTTCGACAGGCGTTTCGTGGACCAGAAGGACGGCGAGAACTTACCGGCGCAAGTGGACGCGGTGCATTCGGAGTCCCACGGGGTGTCGGGCCAGTTCGCCTCGTCCTTCGTCGCGCAGCTCTCCGTGGTGCAACGGTCGGCGCTGGTGAAGACGACGCGGCCGGGCGCGTTGCCGGTGTACTCGGTGCCGTCACGATTGTCGGTGCCGTAGTCGATGCGGGTGAGTTCACCGCCGCGCGTGTATGTGGCGACGGACGACGCGTCGCCGGCCTTCGCGTACTTGTTCGTCTCGGGGGCGTACCAGAACGACATCGTGTTGCCGTCGGCGTCCTCCACATAGTCCAGGTTCCATTTCCATGCCTGGTCGCAGAACGAGGAGGCGAAGGAGGACGCGTTGCACGGTTCGTCCGGGTGGTTTCCCGCCACTGGAACCGTCCACACGGATTTCGTCTCCGCGTTCCCGCTCGCCCAACCGGGGAGGCGGTTCAGTCCGAAGTAGTATTTCGTGCCGTCCGGCACGGTGACGACCCAGTACTCGTTGCTGTTGTCCGAGTTCGTCGTGTCGGTCTTCTTCTCGATCCGGGTTCCGTCGTCGCTCTTCAAACGCCACGCGCCGGTGTCGTCGTCTTTGACGAGCTCGCCACCGCGACCTGCCATCGTCAGCATCGCGTTGTCGCCGGCCCAACACTTGTCGCCGGTCTTCTCGGTGTTGTTCGCGGCACCGTCCATATCGTTGGCGCACGACACAAAGCGGCGTTCGATCGACCCGATCGAGAGCGCCCACCCTTCACCGATCCAACCGGGCTGGTTGTTGGTCGCCTCAGAGCGGCCGTCGACGGACGCCGAGGAGTAGTCGAACCCGAGGGTCGGCATCGGTCCGGCTCCGACCGGGTTCGGGACATCGATCGGGTAGTTCCAGACGAAACCGCCCGCGTTCCCGGTGTGGCTCCAGGTCGCCGACGGCGACAACGCCGTCGCCGAGTAGTCGCCCGCGCCGCCGCTCGTGTCCGCCATCAAGACGACGCGGGTGCCATCGTCGGTGACCGGAACGGTTGCGGTGACGGTGGAGTCGGCGCGGTCGTTCCGAGTGTCGAGCGCCGCGAACTGATCGCCGTCGGTCGTCCACAGTTTCAATCGCGACGCCCAGTCGGCGCCGAAGGCGTGTTGGAACTTCGCGTAGTCGATCGTGACATCCACATCGGAGTCCGTCGCGGCGGTCACATCGGTGACCACCCCCGCGATACCGAGGGCCGCCGCCACATCCTGCCCGCGCACCTCGACAGAGACCTCCCGAGGCGACGAGGTTCGCACCGACACCGGTGTCCCGCTGACGTGCGTGAGAACCTCGGACGCGTTCACGCGGCCCGACGCAGCCTTCGGCCACACTGGACCTGGAAACTCCGCCGTGGCATCAGCGGCAGCCTGCTGGCCGGGATCGCTCACCGGTTCATGTCCGGCGAGCGAATCGCCATCGGCGAACGGCACGTCGGCGGTATCACCGTCCGGGAGGAACGGTGTGTCCGCCAACGGAATCCACAGCAGCATCGTCGCAATCATGAGCAACGCGATGAATCGGGCGTTAACGCGTTTGAACATCGAGGCGGGGCGGGCCATCAATATCTCCAACATTCGATTCCGGGCGGGGCAGGGCTAGGGCAGGATTCCGTTGGACAGCAGGTCGACCTGGCTGTCCGTGAGTGCGCTTTGATAGACGGCGACGTCATCGATGCCGCCGTCGGCGAAGGACCACGGTTCGGTTCCGGCCTGGGACGCGGCGGCGCCGAGCAGCAACCGACCATCCACATGCCAGGGTTCGGTTGGGCCGGGTGAGACGGCCCGCAGCTCACCGTTGACGTACAACCGCAGTTCATCCGACGCGGCGTCGTAAACCGCCGCGAGGTGATACCACTCGCCGACGTCTGGCGACACCGTGTCCTCGGCGATGAACCAGCCGGGGCTGACGACATCCGCGTCGGGCACGGTCACGCGCCAGCGATCAGTGGACGGCTTGTACTTCAGATACGTCGACGGGCGATGCACGGCTTCCGACGCGACGACAGTGAAGTCGAGAGTCTTGCCGTCCATACGAGCCCACGCCGATACCGAGAACGAATCATCCGTGCGGAAGACAGGTCCGTCGGTCGCGGCATAGCCGGTGGAGCCGTCGACCTCAAGGCCGGAGCTTCCGACGCTTCGACCGATGTTGATCTCGGCACCGCCGAACAGGGTCAGATCACGGTTCCAGGCGGTCTGGTCTTCCGCGACCGTCCCCCAGTCCTCGTCGAAACTCCAGTTCCCGACGAGTTCCGGTTTGAGGATCGGCCCGAGGTCATCTGGGCCGATCGTGAAGTCATCACCGACGACGACCCGGTCGAAGACCCTGACCTGGCCCATCGCGCCGTCGAACGGGCTCCACGTCGTACCGGCGTTGTCGGACGCGTACCCCACGGCCAGTTCGCCGTCGACGTGCCACGATGTCGGTGCGGGGATCTCGGATTCCAACAGACCGTTGACGTAGAGCCGCATGACCCCTTCGGTGCGATCCAGCACGCCGGTGAGATGCGTCCAGACGCCGTAGCGGGGCTCCTCGACCGAGAACGCCTGGTGCCACGTCGGCGACGCCACATCGGCGGACGGCATCTCAAAACCCCACCGCTTCTTCGTGGTGTTGTACTTCAGGTAGAAGCTCGGACGGTTCGCAGCCGCTTGAGCCACAATTGTTCCGTGATCGGTGGGGCCGTCCATCCTCACCCACGCCGAAACACTGAAGGAGTCGTCCGTCCTGACAAGTGACTGTCCCGTCTCATAGCCGCCGCCAGTGAAGGTCCCCGAATCGACGTCGATCAATCGAGCGTCGGGTTGCCATCCGACCGAGCCTGTCGGGGTCAATGCGGGGCCCGCAACATCACGGTTCGTCAGAGCCGCAGCCTCTTTACCGGGACGCTTCTCCAATTCCCAGCCATTACTGGGCGCGGAGGCTGATCCAACCAAGAACGTGAACGACGCCGTCGAACTGTGGTTGCCGCCCGCGTCAACGGTTTCCACGAACAGGGTGTTCTCGCCGTACTTCGGAGGAGCGACCTCGATGACGCGCGGGTCACCGCTTGTAGTCGACACGGTCTCTATGGGTGGCGCGGACCAGCCATAGCGGTATGTCACGACATCGGGATCTGCGGCGGTCACGGTGAATGAACCCGCCTCGCCGGGGCCGCCCATCGGAGCACAAACGTCATCTCCGCACGGGGCGAAGTCGCTCGACGTGATCGTTGGAGCGGCGGGGACTGACGCGTCGACCGTAAAGCCGCACCAGGTTGTCCATGGACTGTACGCACCATGCTGATCCGTGCCGCGGAGGCGCCACTCGTAGGCGCCCCCATCCACAAGGGTCGCGGTGGTGACACTCGCGCGCTGGCCGGCCTGCACGTTCGTGTCCGTGAGGGCCGTGGCGGTGCCACCGATGGGGCGGTGTTCAACGTTGCCCGTGAGCATGTCGGTGCCATCGGCGTCCGGGAGTTTCGCCGTCAAGTCCGGCGTCGTGTCATTGACGACGACCTGGCCGTCAACGCTGCACGCTGTACCGCCGACCATCATGGACGTGGGCGTTCCGGGTACCGAGTTGTACGTGACGACGAGTTTCGCGGTGTCCTGGAGGAACTTCTTCCAGCGCGCCTCAGTCGCCTCGCCGGTGCCGTCTTTCGACCGCGCGGACAACGCGAAAGTGATCGTCTTGTAGTTGTTCGCCGCGGACTGGACGTTCGACTTCAAGTCGGCGTTATGCCACACGGCCGGCGGTTCGTCGGGAGTCCGGCAATCATCCTTATTAGACGCGACCGTAGTGACACCGATGTAGACGCCCAATGTCGCCTTGCTCCACGCCACACGGGTCGTGGAATCGGGATATGTCGATCGATACAGGTAGACGGGCTGTTCATCGCTCTGACAAGACCAGGAGTGCCACAGGTCCACCTGGAACTTGGCGGACGTGATGACCTTGCCCTTCAACGTGCTCACCGGGAAGGTGAACAGGGAACGGTACAACCAACCGTTGCCGGGGTCCCGACCAACTCGGGCGGCGGCCTCTACCGGCACAGCGCCGTAGTTCGAGTTCGAGTTGTTCGCGTAGACCCATCGAGACGGGTCAGCCGCGTAGTCGGGGTCAATGTGGATCGGAAAGGTCACCTCTGGATCGGAGAGCAGCGCCTCATCCGGGATCAGCGCCACCGCTTCGGGTTCCACCTCGATCGCCACAGGAGCGATCTTCGCGCCGTCACCTGGGCCCGTCGGCATCGATATCCGTACTCGTGTTCCGGGAGGCGACGTTCGTGTCCGTCGAGTCCCACATGGTCGCTGGTGCGGCAGCCGCGAGGTTCTCCCCGTCTCCAATGACCCGAAGTCCCCCGTCAGCCGCCGGGTGCACCTCCGCGTCACCCCCGGTGTCAAAACGGATCCGAGACAGGGCCGGATCAGCCGCGGCTTCCGCCGTCTTCACAACCAGGACGTGGGTGAACCCACGCGGCGTCGCTCGAACAACGAGATCGACGTCGTCCAACACATTGGAGTAAGTCGCGCTGTCCCCATCGATCGATGGTTGGGGAAGGGAACCGGGCCAATCAAGGGTGAAAGTCGATCCTTGGGCACCCGTCAGCTCCACTAGTGGCTCATCCCCACCCTGCGAAAAACTGACATCCGCGACGGTCGCGCTCGGCGCGTACCGTCCATCCGCCCTCGGTTCCAAACTGACGTCGATCGAATGCCACGTGCCATCGGGCCGTTGAGAACGTTGAGGTTCCACGGCCGTCTCGGCGGTCATCGTCCCGTCGGGTTCCGCGAACAACTGGTCATACGGGGTACGAGAATCCAGAACCTCGACACGGTGGCCACATTGCACCGCCAATGCGGAAGCTTCGCCCTCGGTCGTGGCGGTGTCGGAACATTCAAGTGGATCGGCTGACGCCTGCAGCGACGGCACGGTCGCGAATGCGACAGCACCAGCCGTTAGGCACACAAGGGCACGACGAAACACGGACATGAGCAAGTAAGAACCTCAATGGATAGTCGAGACGAGGAGGGCCGTGCGACACAGGTCGCACGCGGGCAAATCAGCGTTTCGTCACGACAAGAGCAGATCCGGCATGGGTACACCTCGGGCACAAGGGGTTCGACGGCTCCGTGAGGAGCACAAGGGGCGGGCGTTACCTCACTGCCGGTGCGGACAACGAGCACGAATCTAAACGATCACGACCGAACTCGTCAAGGTGGCGACCGGAGGTGGCATAAAGATGCCAATACCTTGCGCGCGGTGAGGGATGGTGCCGCGGACTGCGGGAGCGAATGCTGTGGACATTCGTTTGTGGAGTTGCCTTGGGTTACGGGAGCTGTCTGCCGGGCACGTTGTCGCTGGCCGGGTGGTCGTCTTTTGCGGCTTGGTGGGTCTCCGTTACCGCTGCGCGCAGAACGGTTTCGACGCGTACACCGCCCCACCAAGCCGAAAGTCTGCGGCCACATGGTTGGGGTGGAGCCGTTTTGGCAGGCGGGAGTGTTCGACCTCTCGATGGAGGCGTGGCGGCTTCGCGGTCGGATGCGGCGGTGGGAATTGAGTAGCGCCTGAAGGGCGCCTTCCATCGAAGCGGCGTCAAACCTGTTCGACTTGGCACAACGATTGGGGGGCGTGCCTTCACGAGACGCCGCAGCCGCTTTCGGCTTGGTGGGGCGGGTTACGGGACCGCAAGGCAAGCCACGGGCAGGAAGGGAGACCCACCAAGCCGGGGAACTCAGCCACTGTGGGGCGGAAGGATTCGCTTCGGCTGTGCGGCAGAAGGAACGGCTTGGGTCAGTCCACATGTGACGTTCTGGCCTGATTGAGGGCTGGCGATGGGTCGATGTTTCTGGGTGTTCTGGCTGGTCGGGGGTATTGATCGCGATGATGTCGTTGTGCCATTTTGGTGGGTGGGGTTTGACAGCGACTACAACGCATGCGCTAGGGTTCCGTTGTGGCCGTTACTCCGCGTAACGCGGGAACGGTCGCATCATAAGAGTTCCCACCCGATCGGGCAGCGTCGGATCGAGTGTGGAGATATAAGACGACCGGAGCGGCACGTCCTGGAAAACAACCCGCTCCGGTCTTGAATCGAAAGGAGGTTCCCGTCATGGACGGAAACCAGTCTCGTTCCGCACCCATTGTGCCAGCCGGGTGACAACCCGGCTACTCGATACCGCAGAGGTATACGGGCGTCGATCCTTAGGCCCGCCTGAACTGCGGTTATGTCCCGACCCGCCCGCGTGGGCTTCGCCTCCGCATCCGGGTCGGCTTCATCCTCACGTGTTCCCTCGCTGGGCCGCGTGAGGCTCCCCGGTGGTGCTGAGAGGGCGGGTTTCGCGCTGCGTTCTCGGCCCGTCCTCCCCGTGCGTGTTCTTGGGGCGGAGCTTTGCCTGGCCGCGACCCGCCACAACGGACACACACGACGGACCTCGCGCAAGCGAACCGCGCCCTCTCCGCCCACCACAATCACCGCCGTCGACTGTCGATTAGGGATGACACCGGCAGTCCACCGCCTTGTCCTCTTTGGGGGTTCATTCGTCATGCCCATCTACGACCCGACCCACTGCCCGATCGGCCCGACCGAGCAACGTCCCGCTGAACGCGCCGCCGAGCCTTCCGCCGTGGAGCGAGGCACCACGACGACGCGGACGTACGCGCTCGCGCCGTCACGTCCCTCGCGCGTCCCCGTGCCGCCCAACGACTCCACCACGCCCGCCCCGTTGGTCGCGGGTGGCGCGGTCCATACGGGGATCGGCCGCCCCGACGACCCGCCCCGGCCCCTGGGCCTGTTCAAACTCGGACACCGACTCATCACCGCCACCTACGTCGGCGACGGCGAAGCACGCCTCGACCTCCTCGGCGCGGGCGGGACGGTCGCGTCACCGGTCGGATCGGTCGCCGGAATCAACACCGCCGTCCCGCTCCTGTTCCCACACCCCGCGCAACGGTACTGGGTGAGCGAACCCGCGATCGTGTGGTTCCTGACCCGCACCACCACCGACCGCTACCGCACCACAACAGTCGCACCACCCGAGCCGACCGGGGCACCGGAACCGGCACGGCCACCTGTCGACGCCGTGCCCCAGTTGGCCTGTGGCCCAACAGATCCGGACCCGACACCCGCAACCGGAAGCCCCCGCGCGGGGCGGACGGAGGCGCGGACGTGACGACACTCGAATGGAATCTCGACGTCGAGCCCGTCCCCGTCGTCGGTGCTCGTTCTGGTGGAGGGTCGGTGGTGTCGCTGTTGACGGTCGTCCGACCCGAACCGGGCGAACGCGACCCGCACAAGGAGCGTCTCGGTCGGGAACGTGAACGCGACGCCGCACGAGAAGCACGGCGGGCGCGGTATCCGATACCCGAACCCGATCCGACCGGCACCGCGTGGGACCGCCTCGGCTGGAGGGAACGCGTACTCAACGCCCACCGCGCCCGCGTCGACGCGGCACTGACCGAACGCCGAAAACGCGACCAGACACCGGCACTGGTCGTGCATACGACCGCCAAGCCCGACCGCCGGCCAGAGGCCGGAACCGTGGATGGTCCCGAGCCCGCGTTCGTGCCCGTCGAGAAACACAACCGCGACCACTGGCGCGACTTCGCCCGACGCATCCTCGACGACTGCGCACCCGACGACGACGGTTTCGACTGGTGGGGAACCAAACCCCGTCAAGCCGCACCGGACAGTGACGGTGACGACAGCCGCACCGACGCGAGCACACGACCGCTTGTTCCGCCGACCCGTCCGTTCGAGTTCCGCAGGCCCAACGCGACCCGTCCCATCGGGCGAGCCACCGTCTACTCACGACAGAGCAGAGCATTCAGGACGCATCCGCCGATACGGCCCACCACGACACACGTCGTCCAGGCACCACGCGATCACACCCGCACACCACCGTGGCGCGGCGAGACCCGGACCGTCCAGAAGCCGATGAACGACCCCGAACCGATACGTGTCCCCGCCATGGCGTCAATGGACGACGCGGGAACGGTCCACGAGGATGGTGCGTCGACACACGTCCCCAGGTGGAACCCGATCCGTCGCATGCTGTTGTGGCTGTTCGGGACCCGGCTGATCAACCGCCCGTACTGGTGGGCGAAGACCTGCCGCGACTGCCGTACCGAATGGCCGTGCCGCACACTCGTCCACGAACTCCACCAGCGATACGCGACCCTGGGCAGGGTCGACACGGCGGCGCGGCACGCCGAACTCGAACACCTCTCCCACACCCGACGAAGGAGCTCTCGGGGACGTCCAGAACGTGGGCATCGACGACCCGCACCACGGCACTTGACGCCGACGTTGACCTGACCGTCGCACCGGCGGGCCAGCTGCGGAAGCCCGCCGCAGCGTACGGGTCGGCTCTTGCGGCTTGGTGGGTCTCCGTTGCCGACGCCGCAGAACAGTTACGACACGAACGGCGCCCCACCAAGCCGAAAGTCCGCGACCACCCGATTGGGATGGGGACCATCCCTGGGCCGGGTGGTCACCCGGCTTCGGCTTGGTGGGGCG
>NZ_CBCRZX010000039.1:10429-41106 GCF_965137155.1 Stackebrandtia soli | reverse complement strand
GACGGGGAGCGGGGCCGTCGGGGGCGGTTGCTGACGTGGTTGTCGGGGGCCGCCCTGTTGTGGTTTCCGGTATTGGGCGCGGCGGTCGTCTTGAGTGTGGCGAGTGACGTCGAGTGGTGGCTGATCGTCCCGTTGGGTCTGGTCGAGCGGGCGTTGACGGCGAGCGAGCTGCTGATCGTGCTGATGGTGGCGTGGACGGCCGCAGCAACCACAATGGATTATGAGCGCGATCGCGCGTCGGCGGCTTGACGCGCACCTCGCGGGTTCTTCGAAACTGCGGCCGCGACGCGAGTCGCCGGTTCGATGACGAAGCCGACCGATCTGCGAGAACCGCCCGATACCGGGTTCGCGAGGGTGGCGAGGCGTTCGTTCCGCCGAGTAGCGTCGGGGCGTCAGTCCGCCGCAGCACACCGACGGTGAAGGAGCCGCACATGCATGACGACGGGAAGTTGACCGAGGAGCGTTGGCGTCGAGTGCTTCGGGAGCGTGTCGTCCCGGCGATCCACGGTCCGGCCGAGGCGTTGACGGTCGAGGTGTGGCACGCCCCGGGTGAACCGGTGCCGCCGAGCGACGGAATCGGTGCGGATTTCACCGAGACGACGGTGGGCGAGCGCTGGGGACGTCCGTGGGGAACGAGTTGGTTCCGTTTCACGGGAACGGTTCCGGCGGACTGGTCTGGTCGGACTGTGGAGGCCGTCGTTGATCTCGGTTTCGACGGTTTCGGTCCCGGTTTCTCCGCCGAGGGGCTCGTGTACCGGACGGACGGCACGCCCGTGAAGGGGCTGCATCCGCGCAATCATTGGTTGCGGATCGACGCGGCGCCCGGCGAGGCGGTGGAGTTCTATGTGGAGGCCGCTTCGAATCCGGAGATCCGTGGTCCGGTGACGGAGCTCGGTGACGTGGAGACGGCCGGGGACGAGCCCCTGTATCGGTTGCGGCGGGCCGAGCTGGCGGTGTTCCGGCCGGAGGTGTTCGAACTCGCGCACGACCTGGAGGTGGCGGGGCAGCTCGCCGTCGAGTTGCCCGTGGAACTGCCGCGCCGCGCCGAGTTGTGGCGAGCGATCGGGCGGGCTCTGGACGCGCTGGATCTGGCCGACGTGCCGGGGAGCGCGGCGGCGGCGCGCGCGGTGTTGGAGCCCGCGCTGGCAGCGGGGTCGGGCGCTTCGGCGCACACGCTGTGGGCCGTGGGGCACGCGCACATCGACTCGGCGTGGCTGTGGCCGTTGCGGGAGACGGTTCGAAAGGTCGCCCGAACGGCATCCAATGTGGTCAATCTGATGGACGATCATCCGGATTTCGTCTTCGCGATGTCCCAGGCGCAGCAGTTGGCGTGGATCGCGGAGCACCGCCCGGAGGTGTACGAGCGTGTCAAGGAGAAGATCGAGGGGGGCCAGTTCGTTCCGGTCGGCGGGATGTGGGTCGAGTCGGACACGAACATGCCTGGCTCCGAGGCGCTCGCCCGTCAGTTCGTCCACGGTAAACGGTTCTTTTTGGACGAGTTCGGAATCGAGACCGAGGAGGTGTGGCTGCCGGACTCGTTCGGATACTCGGCGGCACTTCCGCAGCTCGTGAAGCTCTCCGGCTCGCGCTGGTTCCTCACGCAGAAGATCTCCTGGTCGCAGACGAACCCGTTCCCGCACCACACCTTCTGGTGGGAAGGCCTGGACGGAACGCGGGTCTTCACGCACTTCCCGCCCGTGGACACGTACAACGCGGAACTCTCCGGTAAGCAGGTCGCGCACGCGGTCGCCAACTTCAGGGACAAGGGCGGCGCCTCAATGTCACTCGTCCCGTTCGGGCACGGTGACGGCGGGGGTGGACCGACCGCGAT
Source organism: Stackebrandtia soli (assembly GCF_965137155.1). Classification (NCBI taxonomy): domain Bacteria; kingdom Bacillati; phylum Actinomycetota; class Actinomycetes; order Glycomycetales; family Glycomycetaceae; genus Stackebrandtia; species Stackebrandtia soli. The sequence continues at coordinate 39,275 of NZ_CBCRZX010000039.1, read as the reverse complement.
ATGCTCGCCCGCGCGCGGCGACTGGCGGACCTCGACGGTTCCGCGAAGGTTCGGATCGCGCGGCCGTCGGAGTTCTTCGCCGCCGCCGAGGCCGAATATCCGGACGCGCCGGTGTGGGTCGGCGAGCTGTACCTGGAGCTGCACCGGGGCACCTACACGTCGCAGGCGAAGACGAAACAGGGCAACCGCCGCAGCGAGCACCTGCTGCGCGAGGCGGAGCTGTGGTCGACCACGGCGGCCGTGACCGGTTTCGAGTACCCGTACGACGAGCTCGACGAGCTGTGGAAAACGGTGCTACTGCACCAGTTCCACGACATCCTGCCCGGTTCGTCGATCGCGTGGGTTCACCGTGAGGCCGCCGAGACGTACGCGGAGGTCGAACGGCGATTGACCCCGATCACCGCCGAGGCGCAACGACACCTCGCCGGTGACGGGGACCGGATGATCGTCTTCAACGCCGCCCCGCACCCGCGTGCCGGTGTGCCGGGCGGTGGCGCCGCCGCGAGGCCGATCATCGACGGCGCCGACGTGACCGTCGAGACGACCGACGACGGATGGACGATCCACAACGGATTCGTCCGGGTCGACGTCGACGCGCGCGGCCTCGTCACGTCCGTCGTGGACTTGACCTCCGACCGCGACGCGGTTCCACCGGGCGGGGCCGCGAACCTGCTCCAGCTGCACCCGGACCTGCCGAACCGCTGGGACGCATGGGATGTCGACGCGTTCTATCGCAACACCGTGACGGATCTGGTCGACGTCGAGACGATCGCCGTCGTCGCCGATGGGCCCGACGACGCCGCCCTGCGCGTCGAGCGCCGCTTCGGCGACTCGACCGTCGTCCAACACATCGGCCTCACCAGGGGCGCCCGCCGGGTCGACATCGACACGCACGTCGACTGGCATGAGACGGAGACCCTCCTCAAGGCGGCCTTCGATCTCGACGTGCGCGCGGAGGTGTCCTCGGCGGAGACCCAGTACGGCCACGTCCGACGCGCGACCCACACCAACACGAGTTGGGAGGCGGCGAAGTTCGAGATCTGCGCGCACCGGTTCCTGCACGTCGCCGAGCCGGGTTGGGGTGCCGCGCTCGTCAACGACTCGACCTACGGTCACGACGTGACGCGTTCCGTCCGCGACGACGGCGGCACGACCACGACGGTTCGCCTGTCGCTGTTGCGGGCGCCGCGCTTCCCCGACCCGCACACCGATCAGGGCGAGCACCGTCTGCGGTACGCGCTGGTGGTCGGCGCCGACATCACCGACGCGGTGCGCGAGGGCTATCGGATCAACCTGCCGGAACGGTCCGTCATGGGCCGGCGGGAGGTCGCCCCGGTGGTGGCCGTCGACGACGACCGGATCGTGATCGAGGCGATCAAACTGGCCGACGACCGCAGCGGCGACCTCGTCGTCCGGTTGTACGAATCCTCTGGCGGCCGGTCGACCGGCGTCCTCGGAGTGACCGTTCCCATCGCTTCGGCCACTGAGACCGATCTGTTGGAACGGCCGCTCCCCGACGGCGTTCTCAGTCAGGACGCGAAGTCCACCGTGTGCTTCTCCGCCTTGGGCTTCTTCGTGGTGGAGAGCTTCGAGCCGTCGTCGAGGATGCGCAGGGAACCCTTGGGGTTGAACGAGACGGTGAACTCGGTGACGTCCTCGGGCACGTCGAAGACGTACTCGTAGTAGATCCACGTGGTGTCGTCGTTCTCCCGGTTCTCGAGGATGTCGTACTTCTCGTCATCCGCGCCGGTGAGGGACACCATCTTCTCGGGCTTGATGTCCCAGGCGATCTTCCCGTCCTCCTCGTGGACGTACCAGCTCACCTCGACGGTGACGAACCCACGGCCCTCCTTGGGCCAGCCGAGCTCCTCATCCCACAGCGTTCGGGTCAGGCTGATGTCGCCGGACCCCTCCGCCCAGCCCGTCCACTGTGAATTCTCGCCCTCGATCCGCATGGAGTAGCCGTCGGTGGCCTTGAATCCCTCGACACCGTGGTAGTAGCCCTCGACGACCGATTCGCGAACGCCCTCCCGAAGGTCGAACCGTTGCTCCATACCGGAATCCGACACGACCAGGTACGCCGGTTCCTTGGCGGGACCGACGGCGACGAGCACGTCCCCGTTCTCCGGCAGCTCCGGCAGCTCGATGCGCTTGTCCCCCATCAGGAAGAACGCCGTGACGTCGGTGGAGTCCGTGATCGGGTGATACGGCCGCGCGCCCGGGTTGGACGCGAGCTGGACGACGACGAACTCGTGCCCCGCGGTCGCCGATGGCGGGACACCGTCGGGGTAAACCGCAGAGATGTCCATATGAGACAGGAGTTGCAGACTCGGCGAGAACGCCGCGCAGGACACCGAGAAGGCGAAATGAGGCCCGATGAGAGCACCCGCCTCCTCGCCGATCGGCTCATCGCACAACGGTTCCTCGCTGACCTCGCCGACACTGTGGATATACCCCGAGATGCTGCGGAAAACGGCGGGGCCGGTGGCACAACCAGCCACGACGAGCAATGACATGGCGGTGGCCGCGAGCGCGACGATTCTGCGGATCTTCATGACGGGGGGCTCCTTAGACAGGCAAGGGTGTCTCCATAATGCGACGTCAGGGGATGACGTGCCACCCCGCGAAAGCAACGATTGCGCCACGGAATCGCCACATTGACGACGTAACCGGGCTTTTCGGACGTTTCGACGGGGAGCCGGGCCCGGACGGCGGGGCAACGCCTCCCGGGCCTCGGGCTACTGCGGAGGGGTCAGGATCTCGTCGAGTTCGGCGAGCTGTTCGTCGGTCGGTTCCCATTCCACGGCGGCGACGTTGGCGCGGACCTGTTCCGGCTTGGTCGCTCCGGCGATGACGGAGGCGCAGCCCGGCAGCGCGGCCAGACCGCCGATGGCGACGTCGAGCAGACTCACGCCGTTCGTCTCGGCGAACGCGAAGAGCGCCTCGACCCGGTCGAGTTTCTCCTCGGTGACGTAGGTGTCGTTGCCGTACAGCCGCGTGCCCTCCTGGGCGGCGACGCCGCGCCGGATCTTGCCGGTGAGCAGGCCGTTCGCGAGTGGGAAGTAGGGCAGCACGCCGAGTCCGTATTCGATGGCCGCAGGGGTGACCTCGCGTTCGGCTTCGCGTTCGAGCAGGGACCAGTGGTTCTGGGCGGAGACGAAACCGTTCAGTCCGAGTTCGTCGGCGGTGTGCGCGGCCTGCGCGATCTGCCAGCCGGAGAAGTTCGAGTGTCCGATATAGCGAATCTTGCCTTCGTCGATGAGCTCGTCGAGGGCTGTGAGCGTCTCCGCGATCGGTGTGACCGGGTCGGGCGTGTGGATCTGGTACAGGTCGATGTAGTCGGTGCCGAGACGGCGGAGCGACTCCTCGACGGCGCGGCGGATGTACGAGCGTCCGCCCTTGGCTCCGGCGGCGGGCCCATAGCCCATGTCCCCGTTCTGGTGGCCGAACTTGCTGGCGATGACGGCCTGGTCCCGTCGCTTGCCGAGAGCCTGGCCCAACAGGACCTCGGACTCGCCGTGACTGTAGATGTCGGCGGTGTCGAACAGGGTCACCCCGAGGTCGATCGCGGTGTTGACGACCGCGGCGGTCGCGTCGGCGTCGAGTCGACGGCCGAAGTTGTTGCAGCCGATGCCGACGATCGACACGTGCAGTCCGGAGTTCCCAAGCGGTAGATAGCGCATTCCCAGACCGTAACGCGGTCACCGTGGTCGGGGCTAGTGAGGCACCGTCGGCAAACGCCGGACATCCCCGTCGGCCGAATTGACATCGTCGACATGACGATGTCACCGAACCGGCCGAGTCGAACACGGATCGACGTTGCTGATCTACCATGGCGGCCGTCGGCCTCATCCATGTCGAGGACCCGTCGGCCGAACGACCGGTCGACAATAAAACCGCGGGACGCCTGACGACCGACCCGGTCGAAGGCGACAACGGCCCGGCCCGTGACTCGGGACGACCCCCTCCGGCCGCCCGTACGGGCGCAATGGTCGCAATAGGTCCGTCGTAGGTGCCGGACGCTGCGACGACGCCCCGACCCGGCACCGTTTGAGGCCATCGACGATCATCGAGGGGAGCGACCGGCCGTCCCCGGCGCCCTGTCTGGTGTGGATGGTCGTTCACGGGTGCCAACCGAAACGACCGACAGTGCCGGGACCGCCCGCCCGGCGCGACCTTTGAGGACGGACAACAGATGACCACGAACGCCGCCGAGGGCGTGATCGCCGCGATCCAGTCGGCCATCCAACACGCCGAATCGACCACCGCCGCCATCAAGTCCTGTGACGTCGCCGCTCAACACGCGCACGCCTCCTTCGCCGTGTCCGGTGGTTCCGACAAAATGCTCATCCTCGATCAGATAGCCGAGCGCCTGCGCATGGCCACGGGAATGGAGATCGAGATGGAGAACGCCCTCCGCGAGGCCGTGCGGCTCGCGGGTGTCCTGTCCACCGGCCAGCCCGGCTGACGCTTCGCCCCTCGACGGCCTCGGTCTCGACCGGGGCCGTTCGTCGTGTCGAGCCGGCCAAGTCGGATCGCGAGGCGGGCCGCTCCCCCTCAACGCAGAGCCGAGCATCGCACCGGTCTGCCGCGTTCGACGAAATTCCCTCGGCTGTGCCGCGATGATGGTCGGGCACGATCACACGGGAGGTAAGTGGAATGAGCAGCAGGGACACGAGCGGCGACGAGGGTCGCAGCATATCGATCTTGAAGCTGATCGGGGCGCTGGCACTGCTCGCCCTGGCGGCGTGGTTCATCTTCTCCAACGTCGAGACCGTGGCGATCAAACTGTGGGTCGGCACCGTCTCAATGCCGATGTGGATCGCGCTGCTCATCACGTTCTTGGCGGGCTGGGCCTTCGGGCTGCTGGTCGGAGCGTGGCGACGGCGCGGGAAGAAGTGAACCCGCCCGCGTCGGGCGGGAACGCGGGCGGGGGCTGACGATGCCGGGTCGTCAGCCGTTCTCCATCAGGTCGGCGACCCGATTGCGCAGTTCGGGGAGCCGGTTGTACAGGGCTTGGCCGGGACAGATCGTGTTCACGAAGTCGCGGTGCCCGTGGATCGCCGCGTGCGGATCGAGGTTGTACCGCGTGCACAGCCATGCGCACGTCTGGACGAGAGACCCGAACTGGCCGGTCGGAATGATCGCGTCGGCCTCCGTGTAGGTGCCTTCGTTCTCGATGCCGATGGTGTGGCCGTTGTGGTTGGCGGTCTGTGTGCCGTAGACGAGACGACCGGCCCTGATCGCCTCGAAGCTGCGGTGGCGGCCCTCCATCACGTGGCCGCCACGGCTGATCGTCAACTGCTGCCCGGCGTCGATCCAGCCGTTGCCGTCCATGTGCAGGTCCTGGATCTCGCGGGACGTCCGGAAGGCGCGCGCCAGCGAGAAGTCCTGAGTGTTGGGCCATACCGCGTGGTGAACGACGATCGTGTCGGGCGGGTCGATGATCTGGACGGGCACTCGCGGCGGCCGGGCGCTCCAGTCGGCGCGGTCGTACAGCAGCACCGGTTCACCGGCCTTGGAGCCGGGAGCGGCGTGCGCGATGGACGGTACGCCGAGGGCCGCGCCGCCGATCGCGGCGGCGCCGAGGATGAGCCCGCGACGTGACAGGCGGGGCGGACGGTCCGGGTCGGGGTGGGACATGTCGATGGTCCTTTCCACGGACGACCGGCAGCCGGTGCGGCACCGCGCCGGGTGCGGCGGAACGGGCACCGGTCGGCATCGGCGTGGCGCGAACGCGTCACCGACCCATCATGTCGAATTACTTCGATACATGTCAATAGATTGGCGGTTTCCTTCAGAAGATCACCACCATTTCGGACACTCAGTCCTCGGAGTGCTCCGCCTCGTACGACTGCGAACCCGGAACGCCACCGTACATCCTGGACACCTTTCCCGAAAGATCGAAAGTCACCGATCCATCGTGATAGGGGTCGTCGAGCGTGATGTCGATTTCGAGCGGTCCCGGCCCGTCATCGGGCGAGCCGAGGAAGCGCCGCACACCGATGTAGGTGTTCTCGATCTCGCCGGTGAGGCCGGTGAGCTCGTGTGTCCGCGCGATGAGGTCCGGCAGGAGCGTGAAGTCGACCTCCCGCACATCGAACAGCTCGAGATCGATGTCCTCGGGCTGGATCGTCGAGGGCCCCTGTCGGCTGGCCACGCCGTAGCGGTAATGGAAGGCGTCCAGGGTCACCGCGCCGGGCGTGGTCGGCGCCTCGATGATGATGTACCCGTCGTGGAGGCTTATATCGGTGAACATCGGCCCGCCGACCTCCTCGATGAGGGCGTCGATGCCCTCGGCGACATTGCGTCCGGTGGTGTAGTCGAACGGGTCCTCACCGGTGAGGATGCCGGCGACGCCTTGCGAGAACCGGTCGTACGAGGGGGCGATGACGATGCCGAAGCCCACCGCGACGAGCGCGATGTAGCTCGCGATCCTGAGGCCGCTGCCCCGCCGACCGGGGGGTGTCGGCCGCGGCGCGGGCTTCGGGTCCGACTTCCACTCAGGCGCGTAGACGGCGGACGGGATGGGAACTCCGCTCGGCGTCTCACCGCTCCACTGGGGATCGTGCGTCGTGATGACGGTGACCTCGGGCCGGTCGGGGTCGTTGCGCACGACGGGAATGATCGCTCCGGGCTGGAACCGCGACAGCGTCACGATGTCGAGCAGCGCCGTCGCCGTGGTCTGGTACGCGTCCCGATCCGGTGGGGCGACGACGAGCCGAAGACGGCCCAAGGGCTGGCCGTTTATTGCGTTCGTCCGCTCGATGTGCTCAATGCGGGCGGGGATGCGCGGTCCGGTCGGGATGGGCTTCCCGATGTCGAAGGTCTCGGGGATGGCGCTGCGAATGCTCAGACGGCCAGAGGCACCCGCGATGGAGAAACCGATGAAGAGGAAAGGAACGACGACCGGCACGATCCAGAAGTGGTCGGGGTCGCCGAGTGCGACGAGGAGAGCGATGCCGCCGAGCAGCACGCCGATGAGGAGGGCGGTGAGCAGTTTGAACACCTGCGCAGAGTATCGGCGCTGTCGAGTATCGGATGGGCGCGGCACGGTCGGGCCGCGCCGGTGGGCGTCAGTGGTCGCGCCCTATGAATTCCCGCAGCCGTGTCAACGGCCAAGTGTTGACGACGTCGTCGACGGTCAGCCACGCGCGTTGGGCGATTCCGATGCCGAAACGCTGGTACGCCAGGTGCGGTATGGCATGCGAGTCACTGTCCACTGAGAACTTAACGCCGTGATGTTTGGCCAGTCGCACCAGATCCACGGGAAGGTCTGATCTGTCCGGATAGGAGTCGATCTCCATGATGGTCTTGGTGCGGGCGGCGACCTGGAATATCGCGTCCCAGTCGGCGTCCACCGGCTCACGTCGGCCGATCTTGCGGGTCGTCGGGTGACCGATGATGTCGACGTTCGGGTTTTCGCACGCCGTGATGAAACGACGGGTCATCTCCTCGCGCGGCTGATCGAAGTGCGAATGGACCGAGGCCACGCATACGTCGAAGTCCGCCAGTACGTCGCCGGGCCAGTCGACCGAACCGTCGGGGCCGATGTTGAGTTCGGTGCCGTGCAGCAGACGCAGCTTCGGGTACCTCCGCTGCAACTGTCGCAGTTCTTCGCGCTGCCGAAGCATCTTGTCCAAGGTCATGCGCTGCATCGCCAGGTCGGGCGCGTGGTCGGTCACCGCGTAGTAGGCGTAGCCGCGATCGGCTGCCGCGGCGACCATGTCGGCCAGTGACGCCAAGCCGTCGGTCAGGTCGGTGTGAGTGTGCAGGTCACCGACGAGATCTGACAGTTCGACGACAAGCGGCAGTTCGCCGCGAACCGCGGCCTCGACTTCACCGATGCCCTCGCGCAACGGAGGCGGTACGTACTGCATGCCGAGTTTGGCGTATATGTCCTTTTCCTCGGCGGCGGCCAGAACGTCCTCGCCGTCGAACAGGCCGTACTCGGACAACCGCCAACCCTTCTTGACCGCCCGCTCCCTGAGGGCGACGTTGTGTTCCTTGGAGCCGGTGAAGTACTGCATCGCCGCGCCCCACGACTCGGCCGGCACCACCCGCAGGTCGATCTGCAGACCTTCGGTGGTCATCACCGACGTCTTCGCGTCGCCTCCCGCGATCACCTCGGTGACGTACGACTGAGCCCGGAACTCCGCCATGATCGACGGCGGCGCCACCGCGAGGATGTCGACATCGCCGATTCGGTCCTTCATGCGACGCAGCGAACCGGCGTAGTCGATCCGGTCGGCCGAATCCGACAGTGCGGCGATCACCTGCTCGGCCATCGACATCGCGACACCGATGTGGACTTTCCCGGCATTCTGTCGAAGCTGTTCGATGCCCTTGAGCAGTTTCGTCAATGACTTGGGGCCCAAGCCTTTGACACCTGCCAGCCGACCGGCGGCGATGGCCTCGGCGAGCGCGTCGGGCGAGTCGATGCCGTATGTCTCGAACAGCATGATGGCGGTCTTCGGCCCGAGCGTCGGCACTCGTGTCAGCTGGCGTACGCCGTCGGGGATTTTGGCCCGCAAGTCGTCGAGCTGCCGGAAGCTGCCGTCTTTCAGGAATTGGGTGATCTTCTTGGCGATGGCGTCACCGACGCCGGGCACGGTCCGCACATTGTCCGGGGTGAGGTCTTGGGCGAACCCGGCGACGGCCTTAGCGGCCTTTTGATAGCTGCGCACGCGGAAGGCGTCGCCACCGGACAGTGCGAACAGGTCGGCGTACTCCCGCAACGCGGCGGCTGCTTCATCGTTGGCCCTGGGCATGGGCACAGCCTAGGGCGCCACACCGACGGTGTTCGTGAAGTCGGCGCGGACCCGCAGGTACATGAGCGCGGACGCCGCGAGCAGCACCCCGGAGACGGCCCAGACGCCCTGGATCGTGATGATGGGCGCCAGCCACGGCAGGACCAGGGCCGCCGACGCGCCGCCGCCCTGCAGGACGAGCGACTGGACGGAGACGACCGTCGCGCGCTGCCTCGACGTGACCTGACGGTGGATGATCTCGGAGCGGACGGGGCCGACGAAGCCGATCCCCGCGAACATGACGGAGTAGCCGAACGCGGTCGCGACCAGACCCGCGGCACCGGTCATGGAACCGCTGGCGCACAACAGGATCAACCCGGTGGCAGCGATCCCGATGCCCGTGACGGCGGTGCGGACGACGCTGCCCAGCGCATCCGCGAGACGGCCGCTCAGAGTCGCGCCGAGCGCGCTGCCCGCGAAACCGACCGCCGTGATGACTCCGTACACGGTCGCGGCCCCGGTGGCGTCTCCGGTCAGTTCCTCGATGCGGACGGGGGTGAAGAGCTCGACCGTGTTCAGGGCAACCCCGACGACCGCGACGGTGGCGAAGACGTGGGCGAGCACCCGGCTGCGGAATCCGAGGCGGATCCCGTCCGCGATCGTCGACGGAACCTCACGGATCAGGGCGAGGAGACGGGGCGTGGGGCCGGACCTCGACGGCTCGGGCATGCCGAGGAGCGCCGTCAGCAACAAGGCGAGGTAGCAGCCGGCGGCGACGAGCATCGGGATCGACAGCGGGACGAGCAGTCCGTTGCCGGTCGGAGGGAAGACGATCGGCATCAGTCCACCGAGAATCGTGCCGATGCCGAGGACGATCGAGCCAGTGGCCTCCCCCGCCGCCAGACCACCGCGGATCGGAGCGTCGGGGTCGGTGGCGTGGACGGCGTCGACGTACCAGGCTTCGGCGGGGCCGGACGACAGCGCACGGGCGATCCCGCGCAGAACGGTGATGGCGATGAACTCCCACAGTGTGGTCGCCATGGCGATCCACACGAGCGCGACGGCGCCGGTCGCGGCCGAGACGGCGAGGACGCCACGTCGTCCGATGAGGTCGGCGATGCCTCCGGTGGGCAGTTCGAGGACCGTGACCACAACACTGTGGATGACGAATACGAGACCGACCTCGGCGAGGCCGAGACCGCGTGAGGTCATCATGAGAACGCCGACGGCCAGGGTGAGTCCGACCGGAAGCCAAGTGAGGGCGGTCAGCACTACGTAGCGGCGACGCAGCGCCGATGAATCCATGGTGGTCATTGGTTGCTCCGAGCAGGGAAAGGCGCGCGGCGCATGGGCGTCGCGTCATGGATTGGGTGGTTGCGGAGTGCGGCCTGTGGTTAGGGCGCGTCCTGGTCGTCGGGGTCGATGAGGGCCGCCAGGTAGAGGCGAACGAATCGCGTGTCGGGACGACCGCGGTCCTTCTCGCGAAGCTCCTCAACGAGCGCCAGCGTCCGCCGTTGCAGCTCCCGCACGGACTCCGGGCTGAGTTCGGCGGCGTAGTCGGACATGGCGAGGGTGTCGCGCCAGACGTCCTCGAGTTCGTCGACGGCGGCATCGTGGCGTTCGAGCTTGTCGATGAGGAAGGCCGTCTGATTCCCGCGAAGTGCACGGGTGGCCTCGCGCCCTTCGACGTCGCCGAAGTCGGAGTTTCGCCAGGAGGTGTAGCGGGCGGTCGCACGCCACCGCTTGTCCCGGGCGTTGTGCTGTTCCGGGTCGAGCTCGACGAAGTCGTGTTTGGCCAACTCGCGCAGGTGATAGCTGGTGGAGCCACTGCTCTCGTCGAAGCGGCGCCCGAGTTCGCTGGCGGTCGCGGGACCGTGCATGCGCAGGGCGCCGAGGAGACGGGCGCGCAGCGGGTGGGCCACGATCTTCAGAGCCGCGAGATCGGTGACGAGTTTGATCGTCGAGTCGTCCATGCCACGACACTAACATTGCAAAGACTATTTTGCAAAGACTTCTTTGCGATCTTCGGTCGTCCCCTCCGAAACGCGGCCGGGCAACGCGAACGGGGAGCCCGACGACTCGGACTCCCCGTGGACGAACTCGGTGCTCAGCAGCCGCTCAACCCGGGAACACCAGGCAGGGTCGGCCACTCGCGGTCCGTCGACTTGTACAGGTAGCAGACGCCGCCGCTGGCGCCGACGACCGATCCACTGGCGTTGTACCGCTTCGTCCGCAGCCAGATGTTCTCGAACTGGCGACGGTTGTAGACGTGACGAACCGCCTCGTTCGTCGGGGAGGCCGGATCGTTCGCGATGACGTCACCGTCCTCCGTGAACCCGATGAGCGTCATCAGGTGCCCCGCCGTCCCGTAGCCCGCGCCGTCGAGTTCTTCTTTCAGGAACGACTGCGAGGTGATGATCGGGAACCCGGCCGCGATGAGGGCCTCGGCCTCGTCGAGGGAGCCGATGCGGGTGACGATGGCGTCCATGTCCTCGTACGTCGCTGCGTAGGCAGCGTTGAACGGCCAGTTCCCACAGCCGTCGTACTGGGCGTCGAAGGTCTGCCGAGCCGCGTGGCAGATCTGACGGTCCGCGTAGGAGGGGTCGACCCAGGTGTAGTCCTCCGGGTCCGCCTTACGGCCGAACGACTCGATGATCATCTGGGACGACGTCGGGCTGCACCAGGCCTGGCCGCCGCCACCATACTCCGGGTATTGACCAGAGTGGATACTCTGTGAGTATTGCGGCACATCGACTTCCAGGCCACGCGCGACGCCGGGCGTCGACTCGGGCACGTCGAAACGGTCGGGGACGGTGGAGGCGAGGGCGCCGATGCGCCAGACGCGCGGACGGACATCGCTGCCCGGCGTGCGGTGCAACGTCAACCGGAAGCGGTAGGCGGCGACGCGGTGCGCGTCGGGGTCGTCGATGGAGAAGGTGTCGGTCCAGATCGTGGCGCGCGGGTCGCCCTGACCGTCGACGGAGGTGCGACGGATGTCGGTCTCCCCCGACGCCCAGCGGCCCATCACGAACCACTCGCTGTCGGCGCCGTCGTCGTAGCGCGCGGCGAGCTCGACCTGAAGCCAGCTGCCCGCCGGAGTCTCGGCGTTCCAGGACGGAATGACCTCGGTCGCGCCGAAGCCGATCTCGTACCACGGCGAGGTCCACACCGCGATGTCCCAGTTCGCGGTCACGTCGGTGTGCGGATCGGTGTACTCCACCGAGTCCACGGCCTTGTGGAAACGGATGCCAGGTCGGCCGCCCCGGCTGTCGACCTTGACTCCCTGCGCCTCACCCTCGTGCCACTGGCGCGTCGACGCCCACTCGCGGAAATCGATATCGGCGTCCGCCATCGTGGTCACGTCTGTCAAGGCGGCGGACTCCTCGGCGGAGGCGGCACCGGCCGCCAAGATCGACGAACCCGCGGCCAGCCCGGCCGTGAGCACGGCCCGCCGCGACATCGCATTACTCATTGGACACATCCTTAATGTCGTTGCCGGAGCGAAGGGGGGACACCACAAATTCCAGCACGTATCAGCGATCATTCATAAAGGTAGACTCCATAATTTGCATACAGCGACAACCTCGGTTATCGTTTTCGCCTCCTGTTCCCTCCCATGAAAGGTCGGCGAATTGCTGCCCGCGTCCCTCCAGGCGTGCTTCCTACCCGACCCTGACAGTCCCTCAGGCGGCACGATGGCGTGGTGGGGCACCACCGACGTCCTCGACGCCGCAGGGCGGCACGGTCTACCCGACGGGGCACCGTCGCACCGGCTGCTGGCCCGGCCCGACGGCGAGAAGGTGACGGCGCGGTCGACCCCGGTGCGAACGGTGCCACTCGGCCAGGCGGTCCCGGCGCTCGCCGCGATCCAGCCTCGGCCGGGCATGAGCGCCTCCCTGCTGACGTGGCGGGCCGCCGCCCTCATCGCCCTCGGTGGCGGCGAGGCGGAGCGCTTCGAGGCACTCGCCGAGTCGATGCCCGCCGCCGCGCACGCGATGGTCGACGGCGATGGCGTGTGGACGGCCTACGCGGCGTTGACGGCGTTCGCCGAGGCGGTGACGCGGACCTATCTCGCTCCGTCGACGACCGGGGAACGGCTCGTCGACGCCAAGGACGACGAGGCCGACACCCCCGATGTCGAGGCGACGTTGCGGCCCTACCAACGCAACGGTGTCGCGTGGCTGCGGGCGATCGCCGACCACGGGCGGGGAGCACTGCTCGCCGACGACATGGGACTGGGCAAGACCCTGCAGGCGATCGCGTTGATCGCGGGCCGAGCGGCGACCGATCGCCACCGTCCACATGTGGTGGTGTGTCCGACCTCGGTGCTCGGGAACTGGGCGCGCGAGCTGCGCCGGTTCGCGCCGAGACTGGGGGTGCTGCGTCATCACGGTCCACAGCGCGCGGCCGACGTCGCCGCGTTCGAGCCCGGTTCGGTCGTCGTGACGAGCTACCAGGTGATGCTGCGCGACATCGAGCTGTTCGCGAGCGTCGACTGGGACGTCGTGGTTCTCGATGAGGCGCAGCAGATCAAGAATCGACAGTCCCAGACCGCGAAGGCAGCGCGGCTGCTTCCCGCCCACGTGCGGGTCGCGCTGACGGGTACGCCGATGGAGAACCGCCTCAGCGAACTTTGGTCCATCATGGACTTCGCGAATCCCGGCCTGTTGGGAACGCACCAGCGCTTCGTCAAACGCTTCGCCGAACCGATCGAGTTGCGGCACGACGGCCGGGTCGCCGCGCGGCTGCGGCACACCGTCGAACCGTACCTGTTGCGGCGATTGAAGAACGACGTCGCCGACGACCTCCCGGCCAAGCAGGAGTCCATCGTCTCGTGCACGTTGACGGCGGAGCAGGCCAAGTTGTACAGGGGTGCCGTGTCGGCGGCTCTCGACACGGGCTTCGGTGCCGGCATCGCCCGGCACGGCCGCATCCTGAAGCTGTTGACGCAGTTGAAGCAGATCTGCAACCACCCCGCCCAGTTCCTCGGAACGGAGGGAACGCTGCGGGGCCGGTCCGGCAAGCTCGATCGCGTGACCGAGATGCTCGCCGAGGCTGTCGCCGAGGGCAGCCAGACGCTGATCTTCACTCAGTTCCGCACGATGGGCGAGCTGCTCGCGCGGCATCTGGGCGCGGAGCTGGGGATCGACGAGGTCCCGTTCCTGCACGGCGGGGTCTCGCAGCCGGCGCGGGAGGTGATGGTCGACCGTTTCCAGGGCGACACCGCCCCGGACCCGATCCTCATCGTCAGCCTGAAGGCGGGCGGTACGGGCCTGAATCTCACGGCCGCGACGAACGTCGTCCACTATGACCGATGGTGGAACCCCGCGGTGGAGGACCAGGCGACCGACCGGGCGCACCGCATCGGGCAGACCCGCCCCGTCGACGTGTACAAACTGGTCACCGGTGGCACCTTGGAGGAGCGCATCGCCGACATGTTGGAACGCAAGCGAAGCCTGACGGACGCCGTCATCGGCACCGGGGAGGACTGGGTCACCAACCTCGACGACCGGCAGCTCCGCAAGCTCATCGAACTGTCCGAGATGGAGGTCGCGTGAGCGGTTACGGTCGGACCTGGTGGGGGAAGCGCTGGCTGCGGACGGTCGAGCAGCTCGGGATCACCTACCCGGACTCCCGGATGTCGAAGGCCCGGACGCTCGCCCGCGCGGGCGCCGTCGATCTGCTGACGATCGATCCGGGCGAGTTGTCGGCGTGGGTCGACCAGCCTCGTCGCAGCTTCGGGGTGAGCGTGCGGCTCCCCGTATTCGATACCGCGCAGTGGAACGCGGTCGACCGGACGCTCGCCGAGCAGCTGCGCAACCTCGCCGATCTGTTGGACGACCGTCTGCCCACCACCATCGACAAGCAACTGTCCATGATCGGTCTCTCGCTGTTCCCGGCCGATGGCGAACTCGACACGTACTGCCCTTGCAAGGACTCCAGCGCGGCGTGCGTGCACGTCATCGCGGTCCAACACGCCTTCGCCGCCCGCTTCGACGACGACCCGTTCCTGTTGCCGCTGTTGCGAGGCCGGGATCATGACGCGTTCCTGGCGGGGTTGCGGGCCGGATATCCGCGCCCGCCTGCGGGGAGGACGCCGACGGAGAGGGTGGCGGTGACGGCTTTGTCGGCCGATGACTATTACGAAAGGAACACGACCGCGAACGCGCTTCTCCTGGGTTTCGCATAATTGACTCGGTCGATTTCCACATTTGCGTCAATTCAAATACGGCGATTAAAAGTAGGTGCGGACGGCATCGACGATCGAGCCGTCATCGGACACCACGGGAATGAGATTCCAGCGATCGAAAGCGGTGCATGGATGTGAGATCCCGAGCCGCACGATGTCGCCGACGTTCACGCCGTCCAGGTCCCCTCGGACATGGGCGTGCTGGTCGTTCAGCGCGACGACGGCCGCGTGCGGCAGATCCAGTGGGATCGGGAATCCCGCGTCGAAGGGCACGTCGCGGCGTCCAACGTCCAGCAGCGCCAGCCCGGGCTCCGGCAGGGACAGAACACCCGCCCGGACCGTCAGAGCGGGCGTCAGCGCGGGCCCGTTGCGGTGACGCGCGGCGGGTGTGGCTCCGGCGTACATCCCGTGGTCGTGCGCGATGTACGAGCCCGCCCGCAACACGACCTCCACGCCGGACTCGATCAGCGGACGGGCGGCGTCGGCGATCTGGTCGAAGTACTGACTGCCACCGACGGTGACGATCGGCCGATCGACCGGGTAGTCGAGCGCCTCGTGGAGACGTACCAACCGCCGCGTAAAATCATCCACAATGGCCAGATCGGCGTCGTGGACGTCGTGCGCGAGGCTGCCCTCGTAGCCGCCGACCCCGACGAGCCGCAATGACGAGGCGCGGTCGATCGCGGCGGCGACTCCCAAAGCGGTCTCGTGCTCGCGAGCGCCCGCTCGGCCCCCGACTCCGCCGAGTTCGACACACACGTCCAGCGTCGCTCCACTCGACCTCAGGATCGAATCCATGATGGATACGGCGTCGACGGAATCCGCGAAGCACACCACGTCGGCGCCGTCGGCCACCCAACCGGCGAGCCAGGTCAGCGCGTCCGGACGCACGATCTCGTTGGCGAGGAACACGCGCGGCACGCCGAAGGCGGCGGCGATCCGCAACTGGGCGGGTGTGGCGAGCGTGATCGCGGCGGCTCCGGACTCGAGTTGACGGCGCCACAGCTGCGGCGCCATCGTGGTCTTGCCGTGCGGCGCGTGGGTCAGCCCTTCGGCGGCGCACCAACTCGCCATCCCGGCGATGTTGGCGGTCAACGCGGTCGCGTCCAGCGTCATCACCGGCGAGGGCAACTCCTCGACCGTCGGATCCGAGGCGAGCCACTCCTCAAGGCTCGCACCGTATGCCGACGGCGGCACGGACCGGAAACGCCAGTCGAGGGGTTCGGTCATGAGCCGTTGAAACGCCGTGTCGTTGAGCATCGGTCCTCCACCAGAAATAGCAAGGTATGTTACCTATATGTCCGACAAGATCGCGATCCGCACTGAAAACGCGCCCGCTCCGGCCCACACCTTCTCACAAGGCGTCCGCAAGGGACCACTTCTGCAGGTCTCGGGGCAGGGCCCCGTCGACGCCGTGACCGGCGCATACCTGCACCCCGGTGATGTCGCGGCACAGACGGAATTGACGCTGCGGAATGTCGAGGCCATCCTCCAAGCGGGCGGCGCGAGCCTCTCCGACGTCATCATGCTGCGGGTCTACCTCACGGCGCGGGACGACTTCCCGACGATGAACGACGCGTACGGCGCCTTCGTCTCCGCTCGCGTCGGCGACGGCGTACTCCCCTGCCGCACCACCGTGTTCACCGGATTGCCGCGCGAGGAGATGCTCGTCGAGATCGACGCGCTCGCCGTCGTCAACGACTGATCGCGTGCGAACGAGCCGCGCGAAATCGCAGGCCGGCGCTACCCCAGGACAACCACAGCACGACGAGGGTGGCGAACCCCGACATGATCATGCCGGTGATGTTCAACCCCAACTGGAGTGACGCCTGAGCGAAGGCCGGGATCTGCGCCAACGCCAAGGTCAAGGCCATGTAAGCCGCCGCAGGAACCGTTGTGACCGAGATGAAAACGCCCACCAACACCGATGACTTCTCCGACGTCAGCGACAGCGTGCCCGCGACCCCTGCGAGCACCGCGGCGATGAACGACCAGCGGTCGGGATGAACGATGTACTGGGTCTCGCGGTGCCGATCGGCGACCCAACTCGAGTCGATCCACCCCAACTGATGGCACACGAGCGCACCCAGGAACGCGGTGAGGATCGCGAACAGGAAGCCGCCCACCAGGGTCATGGACGCGCGGCCGACCCGACCGAACGTGCGGGTCAACAATCCGAAGCTGATCGCCGAGATCGGGCCGAACTCCGGCCCGAGCACCATGGCGCCGACGATGAGGATCGGCGAGTCGTTGAGAATGCCGATCGCGGCGATCAGCGTCGCGATGGTGAGAAAGGCGAGAAAGGACCACGTCAGGCGGGACGACTCGGCCATCCGCTGGGCGAACTCCTCCCACACCACGGCGTCGTCGCTCTCGGCGGAGCCGTGGGAGATTCGTTGCGCCGTGTCCGATAGCAACAACTCGATCCGTTCGACCGTGATCGAACCGGCGTCATCGATGCCGAGCGTGTCGAGGACGTCGAGGACCTCGTTGGCGACTTCCCGGGTGACGTCGCACAGGACGACGTCACCAGGTGGCTTGCGGGCGGCTCCCGGGAGGACCACCAGGTTCGTCACGCCGTCGTTGCCGTCCAGCCGCGAACACACGGTGTCTGTTTCGGACGGTGGCGAGACGATACGCAGGTGAAGCACGGAACGTGACGCTACCGCACCGATCCGCCGAGGTCGGGCTACGACGTGGCCGGGCCCTCGTCGCGAGCGGTCAGCACGAGTGGACCGGCGTCCGTGATCGCGATGGTGTGCTCGCTGTGGCTGCCGCGTGAACCGTCGGCGGACCGGATCGTCCAGCCATCGGCGTCGTAACGTATCTCGTCGGTCGTCGCCATGAACCACGGTTCGACCGCGATGACGAGACCGGGACGCAACGGATATCCACGACCCGCCCGCCCGGTGTTCGGGACGGTGGGGTCCTCGTGCATCGTGCGACCGACGCCGTGCCCGCCGAACTGGGTGTTGACGCCGAAGCCGTACGACTCGGCGACCGCTCCGATGGCGGCCGAGATGTCGCCCGTCCGCGCGCCCGGCTGGGCTGCGGCGACACCCGCCGCGAGGGCCTCCTCGGTGGCGGCGATCAGTCGCAGGTCCTCGGGGCGCGGCGTCCCGACGACGAAGCTGACCGCCGAGTCGGCGACCCAACCGTCGACGGTGACAGCGATGTCGAGGCTCACGAGATCGCCGTCGGCCAGGACGTGGTCGCGGGGAAGCCCATGCAGCACCGCGTCGTTGATCGAGGCGCAGACGACGTTCCGGAACGGCCCCTTGCCGAACGAGGGCTCGTAATCCCAGTAGCACGACGCGGCGCCCTTGTCGGCGATCATGGCGCGGGCGTGGTGTTCCAAATCCATCACGTTGACGCCGACCTCGGCGCGATTCCGCAGCTCGGTCAATATGGACGCGACGAAGCGGCCGGCCGGGCGCATCCGCTCGATGTCGGTGGGGGTCTTCAGCTCGATCATGGGTGCCTTTCAGCGAAAGCGATGAGAACGGGTGGGATTAAAATACCGGTATTATAATACCGATCATGATCAGGCACCCCCTCACACCGACACAACTGGCGCAAGGCCGCGAGCTCGGTGCCGCGCTTCGTCGCGCCCGAGGTGAGACCCCACTGGCGAACGCGGCGGAGGCCGCCGGCATCTCCCCCGAGACCCTCCGCAAGATCGAGACGGGCAGGCTGCCCAGTCCGTCCTTTTTCACCATCGCGGCCCTGTGCAGGGCATACGAGCTGCCCATCGACGAGCTTGCCGAGGAATGCTCGACGGCGGCGCACTGAGACACGGCCGACGTTAGTGCGCCCACGACCGCGCGCCATATGGATAGTTGTACTATCGGATAAATCAACTATCCATATGAGGAGTCGTCATGACCACCATCGCGCTGTCCGACACGAGCCGCGTCATCGCGGGCGTCATGTTGCTGACGATCGTCACGATCGAATTCGGCGGCACGTTCCTACTGAGCATCGTCCGTGGGAAGGTGCCCAGGACGGAGTTCCAGAAGTCGTTCGCACGCGCGGGTCACGGACACGCGGGCATGTTCGTCACACTCGGCCTCGTGGGTCTGATCCTCGCCGACGCCGCCGATCTCACCGGATTCCTCGGGATGGTCGGCCGCCTCGGCATTCCGATCGCGGCGATCCTGCTGCCCGCCGGGTTCTTCCTGTCCTCCCTCGGGCGTGGCGAAGTCACCAAGCCGAACGGTTTGATCGTCCTGGTCTGGTTGGGCGCCGCGAGCCTCGCCATCGGCGTTGTGACACTGGGTCTTGGGCTACTCCTCTAAGCCGGATTCAATCGTCCGACATGGCTAGTCCTTGAAGGACCGCGCGATGGCTTCGAGGCGGGCGTGATAGTCGCGTAGCCAGGTCTCGTCGGTGGAGACCAGGTTGTCGTTGCCGGGACGAAGGCCCGCCGAGCCGTCGATCTCCTCACGGACGATGTCGGCGTGGCCGGCGTGGCGGTTGATCTCGGCGACGACGTGCACGAGGATCCGATGCAGCGTCACCTTCTTCGGATTCCACCACGGCACCTCACCCGGCGCGTCGAGCGGCAACGCCTCGATCGTGGCGTCGGCGTGCTCGGCGACGCGCCGGTACAAGTCCACGATGTACTCGCGAGACTCGTTGGCGGTGGCCCACAGGTCCATGTCGTGGGGAATGTCGAGCTCCAGAAAATCGACGTCCTCGGGGAACGGCCGCCCGAACGTCAAACCGAAGTAGCCCGACTCGACACTGGTCATGTGCTTGACCAGCCCCAGCAACTGGGTACCGGTCGGGGTGAGCGGACGACGGATGTCGTACTCGGACAAGCCGTCGAGCTTCCACAACAGCGCCTCGCGCGCAGAGCGCAGGTACTGGTGCAGTTCTGCCTTTTGCTGGGATTCAGTCATGCCGGACACCCTGCCACACGCATCCGACAGTCCTGGACGACGTCGTGACGAGGGGGGTGTCCGTACTGCGACGACGTGGTCGTCCACACCGTTCGCGGCCACCGAATGCCGTGCGGATGTCAATACCCGCCAAGGTCGACGCTTCTACAGTCCTTTATGGTTTCATTCGGTGGCATGGGTGCCCGCATCCAGTCGGATGGGCGGCAGGTATCGCGGGGTAGTCGGGTCGCACGGGAACCCCTTGTTGAGACTGACTCACGCTTGCGTCGGTCAACCGTTTGACTTCCTACGCCGACCAGTGCGCCACGGCCATCGCCCCCTTCCACGGAAATACCGAGCCCGCCTCGGACACCCCGCCACCCACCTAAGTGGATTCATCCGTGCATCCTGACCTGCTGAACAAAAAGTTATCCACAACCGGTGAGTTATCCACAGGCTGATCTTCGTGAAGTTGCGACGACTCCGGCGGTGCCCCATCGTCGAGGGGACACGGAGGGCGATACGGACTCACCGTCTCCGCTCCGCCATATTCCCGAAAGGACGTATCAACGATGTTCGACGCCTGCATCACCATCGTCGGGACCGTCGCGACCGCTCCCGCGCAACGCGACCTCCCCACCGGCCCGCTCACCGAGTTCCGCGTCGTGTCGCGGTCACGTCGATACAACCGGCAAACCGGCCGTTGGGGCGACGGGGACGAGCTGTTCATCAAGGTCGCCGCATGGCGGAACCTGGGCAAGGACGCGTTCCGCGACATCACGGTCGGGGACGTGATCATCGTGCGCGGTCGGCTCTGTTCGCGGCGGGTACGCGGCGAGGACGGACACCGATACGTCTACGAGATCACCGCGTCCAACCTCGGCCATGATCTGGCTCGCGGAATCGACCGGCCGTCCCGCAAGGCCGCCGCGTCGGACGTCCGGCCTCCGAACACGGAGACCGAGACCGACGGCTTCGACACGCTCATCGAGGACATCGAGAACTCCGCACGAGAGCTCGAGCCGGCGGAGTCGGTGCTGCTCGGCGGGTGACGCACCCGGCTCCCGACAGGCTCCGTCGGCCACGGGAACACGAGGGGCCGGGTGGTCGTGGTGGCGCCCGAACCCAGGCACCACCACGATGTCAATCCATGATCGACAGGTCGAGGGCGAGCACTCCGTCGACGACGTCACGGGAGCCACCCGCGACCGGGGAACGCCGCGAGATCGGCAGCGGTCGGTACTCCGAGACCGTCCACCCACCGGATTGGAGGGTTTCGAGGTCGCTGAGACCGTGGAGACGGACATCCGCTTTCGCTCCACTCGCGACGGTGTTCATGCCGGCGGCCGAGTCGACCGAGACGATGTCGCACAGCCACCGGGCGTCCCGGAGCACCCCGGCCAGGCCGCTCGCCAACTCGGTGACCTGCTCCGGTGGCAGATAGACGAGGAGGCCCTCGCTCATGACGATGGTTCGGCGATCGGCCAAGCCGTGTTCGACGCTGACCCGCCGGAGCGTCGCCACGTCGCGGACGTCACCGGGGACGCGCGTGACGGGGCACCGGGAATCGAAGGGCGCCAAGACCTCTGCCTTCAGCTCGACGACATCGGGTGCGTCGACCTCGATGTAGGTGGCGCAAGTCGACAATTCGAGCCGGTAGGGGCGGGCACAGAAGCCCGCCCCCAGGTTCAGCACCGCGTATCCGGTGTGGCCGCTGGTCGTCGTGGTCAACAGCGCGTCGAGGATCGCGGTTCGATACACCACCTCGTCGGTCCCGGCGGCGAGGAGGCGACGGCGAACATTCTGCCGTTGGCGCTGAACATCGACGAACAGTCGCGCGTACTCATCGCGCACCCGACCACGGGGTTTGGCCGTCTCGGCGGCGCGGGCGGCGGCGGCCACGAAGGCCGTCGCCTGCACCGCCGCAGCGACGTCTACTCCCACCGGAACCACTTGATGGAGACCGCGGCGCACACCACCACGGTGCCGCCCGTGACGAGGAGGGAAGTCGTCATGTCGTCTCCGCCGGTGTCGAGCCACGCCCACTTCAGCGCGTCGATGGCGTAGGTCAACGGCAAGGCGTTGGCGATGTTCTGCATCGTGTCCGGCATGATCTCCAGCGGGACCGTCGCCCCGGTCAGGAAGATCATCGGGAAGTAGATGAGGTTCGCCAACACGAGCGCCGTCGATTCGCTCCGAGCGATCGAGGCGATGAGCAGACCGATGCCGAACATGGACAATGCGGCGAGCACGACGAGGCCCGCGAACGCCCACGGGTGTTCGGGGGAACTCAGGTCGTAGACGAACACGCCCGTGGCGATGAGCAGACCGACGCCGATGACGCAGATGACGCCGTTGGCGAGGATCTGGCCGGTGAGGAACGCGGTGGGGCGTGCCGGGGTGGCGCGAAGGCGGCGCAGGAAGGACCGCGAGCGGTACTCCACCATGCCGAGCGGGAAGCTCATGAGGCCGGTCACGGCGAGCACGATCCCGACGTAGGCGGGCACGGAGACGTCGATCGTTCCCATGCCGCCGAACTCGTCGGCGGGGTCGTTGCCGTATATGCCGCCGAAGATCATGAGCATCATGATGGGGAACGCCAGACCGAAGAAGACGGTCGGGAAGTTACGGAAGACCCGCTTGGTCTCGAAAAGGAGGACACTGCCGAGCATCGATTTCACTCTCCATCCGTCGCGTGCTGTTTGGTCAGGGCGACGTACACGTCGTCCATTGAGGCGGTGACCGCGCGGGACACGGCCGAGTGCTCGTCGAAGAGCGCCGTCACCCGGTCGCGGAGGGATGCGTCGTCGATGTCGACCTGGATGCGGTTTCCGGCTGGGGTGACGGTGACGCCGTCGCCGAGTTCGACGAGCGCTTCGCGAAGCGCGCCATGGGAGGCGGCGTCCTCGACGATGATGCGTTCTCCGCCGGTGGCGTGGGCGGCGATAAGTTCGGCGACGCTACCGGTGGCGACGATCGAGCCCGCGACGATGACGGACACCCGGTCGCAGAGGTATTCGACCTCTTCCATGTGGTGTGAGGAAAGGACGATCGTGAGCCCTTCCTCGTTGCGACGGCGCAGGCCGTCCCACACGGTGCGGCGCGCCTCCGGGTCGAGGCCGGTGGTCAGCTCGTCGAGGAAGACGATCTCGGGCTTGCCGATCAAGGAGAGCACAAGAGACAGACGCTGTCGCTGCCCGCCGGACAGCTTCGTCACCTGGGAGCGCTTCTTCTCGGTAAGGCCGAACTGTTCGAGCAGTTCGTCGGGATCGGCCGGGTCCTGGTAGAAGCCCGCGAAGAGGGTGCACAGCTCGTCGACGCGGGTCCTGGTCGGGTACGCGGAGTCCTGGAGTTGGACGCCCGCGATGCGCGCCATCGCCGTACGGTCGCGAACGGGGTCGACGCCGAGCACGCGAATGTCTCCGGCGCTGGACTTCCGCAGTCCCTCGATGCACTCCATGAGAGAGGTCTTGCCGGCGCCGTTCGGCCCGATGAGGCCGACGATCTGACCGGCGGCGACCGAGAAGTCGACGTTGTCGACCGCGACCTTGGAGCCGTATCGGACGGTGACGCCGGTCGCGGTGATCGCGGCCTCCGTCGTGGTGGTGCCGCCCGTGGGGGTGTCGCCTGATGCGACCTGGGGTTTCATGTTTTCCTCCTGTAGGTGTGCGGGGTCAACCGGCGCGGCCCGCCTGGGCGGGTCGGCGCGAGCGCTCGTCGGCGGGTCCACTGTTGTTCGTGTAGAAGCCCGCGAAGGACGCGTGCATGATGATCGCGGGGATGACGCTTCCCGTGATGACGAGCAGGAGCCCACCGACGACCGAGATGACGATGCTGGAGATCGTCAGGACGAGGGCCTGGAGCGGGCTTTCGGTGAGTAGGGCTTGGCACACCGTGAAGACGAGTCCGGACCACAGGATCGCGGCCCACGGTTCGGCCCCCGCGAGGAGGAGACCTCCACAGAGGACGCCTCGGAAGAAGAACTCCTCGAGGGCGGCGCTGGACATGGGCACGATCCATCGCCATTGGACGGGGAGGACGAGGATCTGGCTGATCCATCCGACCGACGACACGGACGATCCGATGTCGATGGTGGGTTTGACGGAGTACAGCACCGACATCGCGAACGCCGTCAATGAGGCGGATCCGGCGATGGCGAGCACCGTCATCGGCAGGTAGCGCCAGTCGAGGCCGATCGGCAGGACGTCGCCGAGCCCGGGACCGGTGGTCAGCATGACGGCGGCGGCCGCGAGCGCCGCGCCCGCCAGATAGATGAGTGTGCCGACGATCGGGAAGACGAGCCGCGGCGGCATCCCTGTCGCCGAGGAGACGGCGAGCTTGAACCGTTGGCGGCGACGGGGCGCGGCCAGCGGCAGACGGTAGGCGACGAGCCAGATCGCGGCGGCCAGACACGAGACGGCGAGATGGATCCAGGCTTGTTGGTTCACGCTCGGCCTCCCCAGCGCGGCACGATCGTGAGCACGACGATGTTGTGCACGACGTGGGCGACGAGCGGGACGAGCAGGGCGTGCCCGCTGATGACGTAGAGGGCGCCGTAGACGGCACCGGTGAGGATCTTCTGGGACACCGTGAGCCAGCCGAAATACAGATGGTTCAGTCCATAGAAGACGGATGTGATGGCGATCGCGGCCCACACCGGCCACGCGAGGTTCGACACGAGCAGGTCGATGCCGATGCGGCGGAAGATGAGCTCCTCGCACGCGGCGACGACGCAGACGGACGCGACGGCGCCGAACCGAGAGGGCGCGTATCCGTGCAGCGCGACCCGGTTCACGCGTTGCCGACGGATCAGGGCGTTGCCGTAGCCGAGGGCGATCTCCCACAGGGGGGCCGCCAACCCGAGGACCACGGCGATCGCGAGCCAGAGGCTCCACTGTGGCATCGGGTTGGCGGCGGGAAGCGGTGCGACCGCCCACGCCAGCGCGGCCATCGCGCCGGCGAGGACGGGCATGCCCCACTGCTCCATGCGGGCTCGCTGGGTGGCTCCGGCTCCGGCGAGCGCCATCGACGCGACTCGGATGAGTTGTGTCGGGAACGCCGCGCAGATCAGGACCAGCGCGCTAAGGGAGAGGGTGAGGGTACTCATTGGTGACTCCGCCGTACTTCAGCATCCGGGGGTGGGCCTTGGCCGGCATGCCGGGAAGGCACATGCTCAGCAACTCGGGGATGAGTACCCGCACGACCTTCCACGGTGTGCCGTCGAGTTCGGGCGGAGTGATGTCGAGGTACGTCGCCCACTCGCTGATCCCGGCGACCATCTTGATGAGCTCGCCGAGCTCGTTCTCCTTGGTGGCCAAGGGTTCGATCTCCGACAGCTTGACCGTCTCGCCGCCGAACCGGGACGCGACGATGTCGCGCTTGTGCTGCGCGTCGTCCGGGCTGGCGAAGTAGAGGACGTTCGTGTCGAGGTCGAGGTACGGGGAACTGTTGACGGAGGCGTGCACGTTGACGGTGTCGAAGATCGCCGAGTACATGCCGAGGCCGAGAATGGCCGCGCTCTCCATCGTCCCGCGCAGGAACGCGTAGTTGGGGTCCGCGTCGCCCTGGAGACCGAAGGTGATCAACGGCAACGTGTCGTTCTTGCGGTCCATGTATATGCCGATGGTGGGCAACGGCAGATCCGGCAGCGTCAGATGGATCGGCCGGACCTGGTATTCCGAGTCGGGGCCGAGCTGCATCGACGCGAGGATGCGCAACAGGTCCGGGTTGTCGAGTTCGACGGCCCGACCCGGGGTCTCGGTGTACCAGTTGATGATGAACGAGTCGATCTGGACGGCCTCGATGATCGCGTTGCGCAGCGCGTTCTCCAGGCTGCCGTGCGCGGCGGTCCCGGTCGAGAAGGAGGGCGTGAAGAGCTTGTCGCCCGCGTCGGGATTCGTCGTGAATCCCAGGAAGAACAGCTGCGCGGGCACCCACAGGTCCTCACCGGGGCGGGTCAGGGACGGACACTTGACCCACGCGATGACGTCGTCCTCCGTGGGCGGACGGTCGGCGTACCGGTGCAACTTGCTCGAGATCATCGTCTGCTGCTCGGCGGTGTGGATGCCGAGGAAGTCCAGCGGCATCGTCGGGCCGATGTCACGCATCTGCTTGTAGGACGCGTAGTGGAAGTCCCGATCGAACATGCGAATGGCGACCATGGCGCCGTACCGTTCGACGGATTCGCCCATCAGCTTGATGAACGCCTCCTCGTGGTACATGCCGTATCCACTCAGGTGGTACTGCATGTGCATCTTCGGATCGTCCATGATGAGCCGGTGGTAGTGCGGCATCGTCGCGGTCATGGCACGCATCTCGGGCTCGCCGGGGATGTCGGCCACCGACACGAAGAAGCCGGGCATGATGCCGGCCTGGTTGCCGCCGATCTGCCGGTACTTGTTCTGAAGTCGGGTCATGGGCGGGTAGTGCGAAAGTCTTACCATTGCGGCTCTCTCAAAGTGAGTGTCGGGCAGGGCGCGGTCGGGGCGTCACCGGAGCACGTCGGCGACGATGCGGTCGACGGCGGCGCGGCTGTTGAAGTTGATCTCCTTCAGACGCTGCCGGGCGACGCGGCCACAGGCCGGACAGTTAGGCATCCGCAACAGATCCTGGGTCTGGATCTCCATGGTTGGCAAGTGAATTCCGAGGACGCGTCCCGACATCCGCGACGCGTTGACGGCCGCGTGCAGGTAGCCCTCGGTGAACGCGAGTACCGTCACCAGGCTCATCATCGGGGCGTCGGTGTCCTGGGCACTGCGCTGACCGATCGGTGACCGCGCGAAGTCGTGGTACGCGACGTGATCCTCGAGCCGGGCGAGGGCACGTTGTTCGAAGCACTCGAAGCAGCCGGTGTGCGGCGACTTCAGACCCACGATGGACACGAACGGTCCGTCGATGAAGGAGCTGATCCACGGAATGTCGTGGCCCTCGACGACCCGGTTGAGATTGCGCAGGAACGGAAGCGACGGTCGTTGGAAGCACGAGACGATGACGGCGGCCTCGGCGAACTGCGGACGCAGCTCCTCCAACGCCCGCTCGGTGTCGTAACCCTCCATGCGAGTGGTGAGGTCGCTCGTGTCGAGGCGCTCGTAGGTGGCGGCGTCCAGTTCGCGCAGGTTGACCCGCATGCCCGCCGCGAGGCCCTTCGCCTGCTGACGGGAGGCGTCGTTGTCCGTGATGAACAGGACGTCGCCCTCAGGCGTGCCGGTCGCTCCGGGGTACGGCGACGTGAGGCGCCCGAGCAGCGCGGCGGTGACCGCGTCCTGCGAGCTGCGTTCACCGGCGACGACGAGGACACCGGCTTCCGCGAGATCGAGGAAGAGCTTCTCGACGTTGGCGCGCTCGATCGGCGTCAACGCGGCGTCCATGTGCTGGCCAAGGGCGGAGGGTCCGGCGGCGAGCGCGCGGAACGCCGTCGTGATGGTCCGGGCAACCGCCTCGGACTCATTGGACGTGTCGATCACGGCCTCTTCGAAGTTCCACACGCCCGTACGGACGCGGAACTTGCGCTCGCCGTCCTCCAACATGCGGGCGGTGCTCGCCAATGCGAACGCGGTGTGCTGAGCATCGATGACAGTCACTGGGTTAATCCTCCTGGCCTACAACCGAGACATGAACAACGTGACGGGTGTGCCCGTCGAGACGCAGGGCCTGTTCGATGGCCTGCTTGTCATAGCCGCCCTGGTCGGTACCGGCGAGAGCCAGCGCGGTCCGGGACAGGTGAACGTTCTGCAGAATCGCGCCGACCTCGATCAGCCCGAAGACGACTCCGGCGTCGCCGTACTTCCGCGAGTTGTGGTACATGTTGTACACAAAGGTCAGAACAAAGGCCGAGTCGTTGACATCGAAGTCGACCGACGCGAAGGTCTTGGCGGGGTCGGGCGAGCCCCCGGCGGGCGGGGTGCACGGTTGCAGCGTGTGCGAGTGCGCCAGGTACTCGTAGGCTCCCGCGGAAAGTCCATCCACATTGAACGCCTGCACGAAGAGGCTGATCGGGTACAGGCCACCGCCGGACGGGGCGTTGCGCAGGCTGATCGAGCCGTGGCTGCCGCCTCCGCCATACGGCAGCGCGCCAGAGGTGCCCTGCGCGTGATGCAGGATCGTGGCGAGATCCTGGACCGACACGGCCTGACCGGAGAACTCGCGACCGCTGCGGCGGGCCGTGATGGCCGTCGTCAGGGCCGTCTTGAGCTTCTTGGGCTTGGGCAGTTCGATGGCCTTGTCGAGGTCTTCCTCAAGGTCCGCGTGGACGGACGACAGCACGGCGTCCTGCTCGAAGAACCGGCCGATGCCGAGCTGGAATCCGAGCCGGTTGTTATCGGTGCGGTAGTTCAGCAGCATCTGCTCGCCGACGAACTCGTCGCCGTCGGCGAACCAACGGCCGCGGATCACCGAGTCGGGCGGCCGCACGACCGTCGACGACGAATACATCGACACCATCGTGTGCTGCATCGAGAAGCCGCCGACTATGCCCAGGTAGTCGTGCTCGGCGAGCGCCGACTCGACCTCCTGTTTAGTCCTCTTGTACGTCATGGGATCAGTTCACCGTCGCTTGTGGGTTGTTGGTGACCAGCGGATAATCAAGAGGGCAGGAACCCGCCGAAGCGGGTTCCTGCCGGTGTAGGTGTGCCAACTACCACGAGCAGCAGCTGGAGCAGCAGCAGTTGCCGCCGCCACAGGTGGTGGACGCGCCGGGCGCGACCGTGACGGTCAGCCCGCCGGTGGCGGTGCTGGCGATCTGTCCGGAGAAGCTCAACATCGAAACCTCCTAATAAGTAGATGACTACTGTGCGCTAGACACTAGCGATACGCCGCCATTACAGGCAAGGATTCGCTTGTATCGATTTGATGAACTGGCGCCGAATCCGCGTTTATCCATCCATAATGGTGTGTCCCATTGAAACAATGCGGCACCGTTGCATTGCCAGTGATGACAATTCATGAAACCGTCATCGACTGTTCGGACACCTCCGCGCATGAACGGGAGACGAGACCCGGGCCAGGTCATCAGAGTGTCGGNGNGG
>NZ_CBCRZX010000039.1:0-10419 GCF_965137155.1 Stackebrandtia soli | reverse complement strand
CNNCACGATTGTGGCTACTACCAGGAGCAGCAGCTCGTGCAGCAGCAGTTGCCGCCGCCGCAGGTGGTGGACGCGCCCGGCGCGACCGTGACCGTGAGGCCACCCGTTGCGGTGGCGCCGATGTGACCAGCGAAGCTCAACATGAGTACTCCCTATGCGTAGGTATGAGGACACCCACGAGGTGAGCACCAGGCATCGCACTCGCGGGCATCGAGTGGTGCCAATATAGCGAAGTTCAAATATTTTTGCATCCCGGTCTACTTTCCCGCATATCCTCCAAAACGGCGCTAAAGCGCCCACCGTCGAATGCAAATGTGAAGCAGCAACCGCATTCGCGTCATGTTCTCGACATGATCACGTGCGCGACGGCCACGCCCGACGGCGATGAATCCACAGTAAAGTTTCATAGTCGACCCATGATCACTCTCGAACCGTCGACGGATCGCACCGTTACAATCACAATGTGCCTGTCGGTGATCACGATTGCCCCTCAACGGCCCTGAACGGCGTCCGAGAAGTGCTCGACCCGTATCCCGCCCGATACCTCGTCGCGGGAGGTTGGGCGTTGGACCTCTTCGCGGGCCGCGTCCGACGCGAACATTCCGATGTAGACGTGTTGATTCGTCGCGACGACGTCAAACCGTTCGCCCGCACCTTCGCCGAGTACTCGCCGAAGGTGAAGGACCAGAGCACCGGCGAACACGTCGACTGGCGGCCCGACATCGAGCTCGTCACCGGGAGACACACACTCACGATCAGCAGCGAAACCACGCCACCGATCGACGTCCTGCTCGCCGACTCCGCCGGCACCGACTGGGTCTTCCACAGGGGAGGGCGCATCCGTCGGCAATGGCGCCTCATCACCCTCTACACCGGTGACGGCCTGCCGTTCCTCGCTCCTGAAATCGTCCTGCTCTTGAAGGCGCGCGACATGCGCCCGAAGGACGATGCCGACTTCACCGAGATCGTCCCGCTACTCGACCGAGAACGCCTGACCTGGCTCCGCCCCCGGTTGTCCTCGCCGAAACGGCCCGATCACCCCTGGCGGCCGATCCTCGACAAGCTGCTCGACGAGCGGAACGCCTGACGGACGATCCCGACATTGTAGACTTTGGGCTCGTCTCGACCGGTTGGAGTTTGCATGTCCATAATGCGCGATCTCGGCCCCGCCGCCGACGCCGTCACCGACGTCGTCAACGGCATATCCCCGAGTGACCTGGCGTCGTCGACCCCATGCGGGGACTACACGGTGGCGACACTGCTCGAACACGTTCGCGGGCTCAGCATCGCATTCGCCGACGCGGCCGCGAAGATGGCCAGCCCGCTGACGGACAATCCACCCGCGCCAAGCGGTGAAGACCTGCCCGACGACTGGGCGGAGCAACTGCCGGACCGTCTCCAGGCGTTGGCGGAGGCATGGCGAATGCCGGACGCGTGGCTCGGTTTCACCCGTGTCGGCGGTGTCGACCTGCCCGGCGGAATCGCGGGTCTGGTGGCGCTCAACGAACTCGTCGTGCACGGCTGGGATCTGGCCGTCGCGACCGGCCAGGAATACAGTTTGGACGACGAGACGCTCGGCGGATCGCTCACCCTGCTCTATCCGCCGGAGCCGCAATCCGAGCGCGAGGGCGTCTACGGGCCCGTCGTCGAGGTCCCACCGGACGCTCCCGCGTTGGACCGCGTGCTCGGTCTCGCGGGCAGAGACCCGAAGTGGACGCCTTAGGGCACGCCCGGTGCCACGCTCGACCGTGCCGGATTGGCGCGATTAAGGCTCGTTCGGGATGTGTGGCGAAGCCTCCGGTTGGATCGATTGTGTCGCAATTGATTCGTCATCGCCGGAGGCTTTCGTTTGTTCAGGCAACAAGGCGTGGTGGTTTCCCCAACGAGCAACGGCGATCGTCGGCGCGGCTCTGCCCCGGCCCAGCCGACGGGCCGGTCGGTTAGGCGTTGCCGCAGGGTGTCGCCCGGAATTGCGTATCGGGTGCGGTCCGAGGCCGGGGGCGAGCTGTTCCCGACCGAGGGCCGACCCCCTGTACGAACCGGGAACGTCTGCGTCGCACACGGATCAGGGCCAATCGTCCGACTCTGAAAGAGAAGGCCCGCAATCGAAGGAGAACGGGACCCGCTTTCCGAACACCATGTTCATGACGTGGCTCGGGCTACTCGCCGCAGCCACCGCACGGCTCACGGCTAACCTCGCCTGATGCCTGACGCCATCCACACGGCACTGCTCAACGCCTTGTGCAACTGCCTGGTGTTCCTGGAGCAAGGTGACGACGACGAAGTCGACCCGGATTCGGCGGTACGAACCATGGAGACGGCGGCGGCTGCTCTGCTGGATCTGGCCGAGACCGATCGCACGACCCTCGTGGCGATGATCCACCAACTAGCTGATCAGGAGACCGACAAGGGTCGGCGAATGTTCGTCCATGGTGTCCCCCGCATGGTCGGCCTTGTCGATACCGAATAGGGAGCGGATCGGAGGTCGGGACGACTCGCGGTGCCATCGAGCGCGCCTCCGCCCCGAGGTCATCGGATCCAGAGTTCGACGCAGGTTCGTCGGGGCGGTGATCCGAACAATCGCGAGTGTCCATGATCGCGCTTTGCCTCGATCGACGGCACGGGCGTTCTCAGCCCGCAGGCGCCGGTTCGGCGGCGGGGCCGGGAACCGGGCGGGGCGGCCCACGATGGAGCCGCCCCTGACCGTGCTCGCTCAGGTCCCGGCTGCGATGTGGACCCAGTGGGCCTCGGTCGGTACGCGATTCTCCGCGACAACGACCAGCATGTACGCGCCCGGCGGTGCCGTGGCGGCGTTGGTCGGCATCGTCGCGCGCAGGTCCCACGTCCCGCCGTTGGGCTCGGCCTGGGCCTCGAGCCACACGAAACGCTGGTCCATGTTCGCCCCGTGCGTGGTCGCTCCGGGCCGGATCAACGCGACCCTGGCCCGCTCGTTAAGGGCAGGACCACCGGCGTTGACGAGGAACGTCGCGCCCGGCGTCAACGGCGCGTCGACCGTTCCGGGCGTGACACTGTGGATGATCGGGCGCGGACCACGGAACATGTACGCCGGGAAGTACCGCTCCGCCGTGGTGTCGACGAGCATCCGGTCGCTCGTGTTGTTGACATAACTGCCGAAACCGCCCGTCGAGCCGGCCTTGAGCAGGCTGCCGTCCGGCAGCAACAGGGCGGTCGAGTGGTATCGACGCTCCGTCTTGGCGGTTGCGGCGGGGGCGAACGCCGGTGCATCGGCCGCCGGGTCGAACAGCTCCGACTCGTAGACGGGACCACCGTTGATGTCGCCCCAACCCCAGGTCGATCCACCCGAGACGAGCACCTGGCCGTCGGCGAGCAACGTCGCGTCGCATAGGACACGCGGGTGCGCCATACGTCCACCGGCGTGCCAGGTGCCGGTGGCGGACGCGGTGTCCACTTCGAAGATCTCCGCCGTCGTCGTGGCGGGAAGCTCGGCTTCCTCACCGAGGAGAAGTCTGTGCTTCTCCAGCTCCTCGTGCTGGCCGCCGACATAGAGGACGCGCGGGTTGCGCCCGTTCTCCAGCGGCAACAGCACGGGCGCGCCGTAATGCGGGTAGCTGCGGGAACCGCGCGTACGCATCGGATACATGAAGTCGGTGCGCCGCAGACGATCTCCGGTGTAGCGGTACAGCCAAGCTCGGTTCGACTCGATGAGGCTGACGATTGCCTCACCGTTCGCCCCCGGCAGGACGTGGACGGCCGGGTACGTCGCCAACTGCTGGTAATACTCGGCGAGTTCCTCCCCCGGCAGGTCGGAGTGCGCCTCCGCGATCGCGGTGTTGATCCGGTCGATCGTCGGTTGGTCGATCAGATCGGCGGACGGATCGGCGCCCTTCGGATACAGCACCGTCCCGGTCACCGGATCGACGATCAGGTAGTCGTTATTGATCACGTTCCAGTAGCCGTCGGGCTCGTGGTCGCGCGGGTTCTGACGGGGAAGCGTCCGCGCGCCCGACGTGACGAGAATCCGCCCGTCGGGAAGCGCCGTCACCGACGGATACCAGCGTGGTGGGTTCATGTGGTGGTCGATGTGGGTCCACGCCGCCGTCGGGTCGAGGACCTTCGCGTCGTACATGTGGATCATGTCGGCGTCGTGCACCGTGTCGTCGAGGCTGAAGTGCCCACCCACGTGCATCAACCGCCCGTCCGGCAGGTGTGTCTGACCGCCGCAGAAGACGTTCTTGGGAGGCGTCATGACCCGGTCCGCCAGGGTGTAGTCGCCGAGGTCGAGCGCCTTGGCCTCCATGTCTCCCATCCGGAAGACGTCCCACAGCCATTGGCCTGGCACAGCGGGGTCGGGTACCGGTTCTCCGTCGAAGGGGTCCCGATCGCGGGCCAGGGAGTACATGATGACCTCCGCGCCGTCTCCCTTTCTCATGAGCGCGGCGTGAATCGCGACGATGCCGAGCTCGAATGGAGGGTCTTCCGGGGACAGTCCACCCCATACACCGCCCTCGGGTTCGACCCACACGTCGACCTCGCATTGGCGATCCGCCGACTGGATGACGAGCCGGTCGTCTGGAGCACCCGGCGAACCGACCCGGAGTGGTGTCAACGTCACCTCGGAGCCATCACCGGAGGGAGCGGCCTCTACGGCCCGGCCGTCGACGGCGCCGTCGATCGCGGTGTATCCCGTCGTCGACGAGACCGTGATGGCCGCCCCGGACTCCCCGGCGGGTGTGACCCGCAACCGCAGGGGTTCACCCGATCCGTCGCGGCGCAACCGAAGTCGCAGCCAATCGGCGGACGTGTCGGATCCTTCCGGTATGACCGAGAAGTGTTCCTGTCCGGTTGCGGTGTGCCCGGCGGCCCGCAGCGCCGGTGCGATGGCGACGGCTCCAGCGCCGACGAGCGCCGCCGCGAGCACCGTCCGGCGTTCGAACCGGTGCCCGTCGCGTGGATCGTGTGTTGTGGACATTCGCTCCCCCGTGTCGTCCCTGGTCGGCGGCGGACTCGCCGCCGGGCATAGTTTGCACCAGGGTGGACAATGGGGGGTCGTTTCATGCCGATTGACGTGGATCGAATCCGAATGTCCGTTTTCGACGTCAGTTGACTATGTGGATCGGCACGTCCTCGGGGAACGGATAGGGGGCCTCGAACGGCAGCAACGCCGTGGCTTCGTCGAGCCGGCCCCTGGCGACGTGACCGCCGACGGCGTGCATGAGCTCGGTGATGTCGGTGATGCCCTTGATCCACTCCCCGACGTAACGGGTCACGCCCTCGCCCGATAGGCCGATCTGAATGGACCGATGGTCGAGTGGCCGATGGCGAAGGTCGCGTTCCGGGTCCCATTGGACGCGGACGGGTTTTCGTAGCGACTCACGCCATTCATCGCGGCCACGGTGGACGGCGCGATCGTAGTGGCTCAACGAGGAGTTCCGTAGCGCCCAGGCGAAACCCTGCCTGTCGACGTCGACGGCGAGAACACGTTCCTGTCCGGGCTTGCTGGCGTAGCCGCAGCGATAGGCCATCCACAGGAACGACGGCTTGATCCACGTCATCCGCTCCATCCTGAAGGGTGGGACGAAGGTGCCGGCCGCCGTCGCCGCGTCGGCGATCGCGGCCGGGTACGCCTGATACACCCGGATCGTCGAGTCGTCGAAGGACGCGCGGATCTGTTTGGACGTCATGAGGGGCATCATCTCAACCCCGCGCCAGCCCGGATCGGCGCGACGTTGACAGTGGACGACCGGCGGGCGATGGGCGGATAGCCTGGGCCGCAGTCGGCTCAGGCGATACGATGCGGCCCGTCAGCGACCTCCTCCAGGGTGACGTGAGGGGCTCCCCACCGTCCCGATGGGCAGGGCGCGGTCACGCCAGCGCCCGCCTGCGGTTCTCGACGAATCCGGACCTACGGGACTGCTGGGCTCCACTGATTCCCCGTCACACCACGCTGCCATTCGCCCGAGCCTCCTGACCCGTTGATCCACACATCGCCGTCGCCCCCTCCCGGACGGCGAGTCGGGACTTTCCTCGGCGGGCCGTCTGATCTTCCGTCCACTCGCGACCACCGTCGTTATCGAACCGTTACGCAGCGTGGCTCCTCACCTTGGGCCGGGCGAGCCCCGGTGGGGCTCGGCGCCGACCCGCAAACCGTCCTCATCGGATACGCGAGATCGCTCAGCCCGAGACGGCTCCGTCAACGAACACCAGCGCCAGGCACCTTCGACGCCCGCTCCAAACTCCGAAGTGGAGACACGCTTCGAACGGCGAGAATCGATCTGGACCCGTTGCGGTGAGCCGATAACGTCCCGTCCGTCCACCGCCACAGTCCGGCCGACCCCGCCGACTCAAGCACCGCCGCCGGGTTCGACGAGGCCCGACTCGTAGGCGACGACGACCAGCTGCGCCCGATCACGGGCACCGAGCTTCACCATGACCCGACTGACATGGGTCTTCGCCGTCGTATGACTGATGCACAGGCGCTCGGATATCTCCTGATTGGACATGCCGTGCCCGACGAGGGCGAGTACCTCGCGCTCGCGAGGCGTCAGAACCGACGGTTCCATCATGGACGTGAGGCGGCGGGGCGCCGCTACGTACTCGGCGATCAACTGCCGCGTCACCGACGGCGCCAGCAGCGCCTCCCCCGCCGCGACGACCCGAACCGCGCGGATCAGGTCCTCCGGTTCGGAGTCCTTCACCAGGAATCCGCTCACCCCGGCGTGCAGGGCCTCGACGAGGTACTCCCGCAGCGCGAAGTTCGTCAGGATCACCACGCGGACTCCGGCCAGTTCCGGATCGGCGCAAATCCGTTGGGCCGCCTCGATTCCATCGTGGCCGGGCATCTGCACGTCGACCAACGCCACGTCCGGCCGATGGTGCCGGACCAACTCGACGGCGGCTGCCCCGTCGGCAGCCTCGGCGACGACCTCGATGTCCGGCTCCGCTTCGAGCAACACGCGAAAGCCCGCCCGGATGAGGGCCTGGTCGTCTGCGAGCAGCACCCGGATCACGCGACCGGCTCCCGCACAGGAACGGGCAGTTCGGCCCGCACCGCGAAGCCGCCGGAGAGGAGACCGGTCGCCGTCAATCGCCCACCAAGCGCCTCCGCGCGTTCGCGCATGCCGACGACCCCATAGCCTTCGACATCACCACCACAGCCGTGGCCGTCATCGACGACCTCGACGTTGGCCACGCCCCCTGCCAGGCGAATCGTCACGGTCACCGAGTTCGCCTCCGCATGACGCACCACATTGGTCAAGGACTCCTGGATGATCCGAAACGCCGCCGCGTCGATCTCGGCGGGCAGCCGCTCGGTGAGTTCCTCGCGCAACTCGACGTCGATACCGGCGGCCCGGACACCGACGAGCAGGCGTGACAGTCCGGACAGCGTCGGATTGGCCTCGACCTCGCTGATCCGCAACGTTCCCAAGGTGGCCCGCAGCTCCCGCATCGCGTCCTGACTGGCGGATTTGATGTGCCGCACCGCCTCCTCCGCTTGAGCGGGCCGGTCCGGCAACATGTGCAGCGCCACCGCCGACTGCACGTTGATCACCGAGATCGAATGCGTCAACGAGTCGTGCAACTCCCGCGCGATCCGCACGCGCTCCTCCGCCGCCTGACGCAACTCCGCCTCGTCCCTGGCCCGCTCGGCCTCCCGCGCGCGAGCGCGCGCCTGCGCCAGGTTGCGTCTCGCATGCCGCGTCACCTCGCCCGCGATCATGATCGCGGTCATCCAGCCCATTCGCCCGCCCGTCCGATGGATCGAATCGATCGGATCTGAGGCCAGCACGACCGCCGTTCCCACCGCGATGGCCGTGCAGCCGACGATGATCGCTATCGCCCGCGCCCGATATCCTTGACTGGACAATGTATACAAACCGATCGCGGCCGGAATCGCGGCCGCGATGTTGTCGTTCACCACCAGGAAATAGGTGCCCGCGCACAGGGCTCCCAGCGCCGCGACGACCATCGGATACCGCCGTCGGACAACGATCGCCAACGACGCGACGACCAGCAGGGCGATCCCGGCGCCGTGCAGCGAGGGAACCGACACCAGGGCTTCCTCGCTGCCGGCGGACATCGAGCCCGCGACCGCCACCACCATCACACCCAGCGCCAACACCGGGTCCCACTGCCAATTGATCGCCTCGGGTCCTCGTCGCATGCCGCAAAACTATGCCCCGTGCCGCCGCTCGACACCCTGCGGGGGAAGGAGCCGCGAGTACTCCCCGGGAAGTACGACGGCGACCGTCCCACACCCGACGCACTCCCCACGCCGTACGGCCGATTGTCGTCCGCGGCCCGATGTCGGTACGGCCCAACGGCGCCAGGATTCAAGCCTGCCAACGATGGGGAGAACTCATGAGCATTGCGACCGCGCCCGCGAGCGCGCGAACCGACCGGATACCGGGCTGGATCATCTGGACCCTGCGTCCCCTGACGGCGTTGATCGCCGTCGGCACCATCGCCCAGCCGGTGGTGGCTGGCCTGTTCATCACGGGCAATGTCAACCTGCTCGTCGCACACCTGATGATCGCGCTGGCGCTCATGGTGGCGTCATTGCTGCTGCTCATCGGGACGATCCTGTACTGGCGCCCCGGTCGCGGCTCGGCAAGGCCGATCCTTCGCTCCGGTGTCCTCTTCGTACTGATCCTCGGCCAATCGGCGCTCGGGGCGTTCCGGATCCTCGAACTGCACTTCCCGCTCGCGTTCGTCGTAGGTGGCGTCGCGAGTGGCATCGCGGCGTGGGCGTGGGCGGAATCGACGCGGACGATCGGAGCGGCGGAATGACACCTCGGCGTGGATTCAAACGACGCACGGTGCTGAAGCTCGGTGGGATCGCGGCGGGCGCGACGGCGATCGCGGGGTGCAGCGCCGTCATCCCGGAAGCCGCCGGGCGGGAATTGACGAGCGACCTGCCACTACCCGAGCGGTTCGTCGTGCCGTTGCCGATTCCGCCGGTGGCGACGCCGAACGAGGCGGGCCGGTACATGTTGACCCAGCGCGAAAGCGACGTCGAGATCCTGCCGGGGACGCGGACGCGGGTATGGGGGTATGACGGGGTGTTCCCGGGCCCGACCTTCGACGTCCGCCGAGGTGAACCGATCATCGTGGACGTTCGGAATGAATTGCCCGCACCGACGTCGACCCATCTGCACGGCGGCGTCAATCCATCCGATTCGGACGGTTATCCGACGGACGTGATCGTCGCCGACGGACACGACTTCGATCCGGGCGCGGGCTCGCACATGGCGACGGACGCCGACCAGTGGCGACTCCACCGAGGGGGCCGTGAGTACGAGTATCCGGTGGAACAACCCGCCGCGATGCTCTGGTACCACGACCATCGCATGGACTTCACGGCCCCGCAGGTGTGGCGCGGCTTGTGCGGCATGTTCATCGTGCGCGACGACGACGAGGACCGGCTCGAACTACCGTCCGGCGACCACGAGCTGCCGTTGCTCCTGTGCGATCGGGCCTTCAACGCGGACGGCTCGTTCAAGTATCCGTCCGTGGACGACTCGCTCTTGGCCGAGCCCGGCGTCACCGGCGACTACCACCAGGGAGTGGAGGGCGATGTCCTGCTCGTCAACGGCGCGCCGTGGCCGACGACGTCCGTCGACAATGGCTCGTACCGGTTGCGGCTGTTGAACGCGTCCAACGCCCGACGCTTCGAACTCGCCCTGGACGACGGCGGACGGTTCACCCAGATCGGCAGCGACCAGGGATTGCTCGCGGCACCGCAGGTCCTGGAGACGATCACGATCGCGCCCGGCGAGCGCTTCGACGTGATCGTCGACTTCTCCGGCCATGACGTCGGCGATCGCGTGGTCCTGCGGAATCTACTGGGGACGGGTGCGGCCGCCGAGGTGATGCGGTTCAGCGTCGATCGCGCGAAGGGGACGCGGTACCGCGTTCCGAAGCGGCTCTCGGAACCCCCGGCCATCGCGGTGGAGGACTCCGTCGGTGACCGCAAGTTCGCCTTCGCGCTGACGAACCACGAGCATGGTCAGATGTGGACGATCAACGGAAAGCCGTTCGATCCCGCCGACTCGCTCGCCACCGTCAAGATCGACACTGTGGAACGTTGGATGTTCTCCTCGGACTTCCACCATCCGGTGCACGTCCATCTCGGGCACTTCCAGGTCCTGAACCGCAACGGAAAGCCGCCCGCCCCCGAGGACGCCGGGTGGAAGGACACGGTGGATCTTCGACCGTACGAGTTCGTCGAGGTCGCGGTCCGGTTCTCCGGGCATCGGGGCCGGTACATGATGCACTGCCACAACCTGGAACACGAGGACATGGCGATGATGGCGAACTTCGACGTCGTCTGAGCGGACACTCCGAACCGTCGAAAACAAACTCCGCTTGGTTGGGCAAAAGTTCCGCTTGGTTGGGCAAATTGCGAAAACACGCCTGTTTCGAACATTTGCCCAACCA
>NZ_CBCRZX010000038.1:0-41435 GCF_965137155.1 Stackebrandtia soli | reverse complement strand
CCCCCGCCCCCGGCGTTCGCGGCGCCGCCACCTCACCCCGGCACCGGGTGGCCGAGCCGCATCGCTCCGACACCGCCGCCGAAGCGTTCCGGCAGAACGGGTCTGTGGACGGGAACGGCCGTCATCGCCGGGCTCGCGGCGGTCGCGGTGGCCTTCGCCGTCGTCGGCGTGGGCTCCCCGGCCGAGGCGACCTTCTCGGCACCCGATCGAGTCTTCACGAGCGAATGGCTGCGATTCACCGCGCCCGAACCGACCGACCTGCTGCCCGGCAACACGCACTTCGGCAGCACCGGCTCCCTGGCCACGGCGCTGTACGAGGGTCTGACGCGGATCGATCCAGAGACCGGCGAACCGGTCGCGGCGGCGGCCGAGCACTGGTCCTCGAGCGATCAGCAGTCGTGGACGTTCACGTTGCGCGACGGCATGACATTCCACAATGGCGATCCGGTGACGGCCCAATCCTTCGTCGACGCGTGGGAGTTCACGGCGAATCCCAGCCACAACCAGTACGGCCAGTACCAGTTCTCGATGTTCGAGGGATACGGGTCGGGCATCATCGGCGTGACCGCCACCTCGGACACGGAGCTGACGGTCAAGCTGGCGGAGCCGTGGTCGACCTTCCCGATCGCGCTGGCGGACCCCGCGTTCGCCCCGCTCCCCGACGATTGCGTGACGTCCGTCGACGCGTGCGCGCACCTCGCCATCGGCAACGGGCCGTTCCACATGCAGAGCGAGTGGGCGCCGGGCGAGTCACTGCGGTTGACGGCCTGGAAGGAGCATCACGACGGTCCGGTCCAGTACGGGGGCATCGAGTTCACGTTCGGCGACGACCAGGAGCGCTTCCTCGCCATGCTCGCCTCCAACGACGCCGACATGGTCGTCTCCGAGGAACGAGACCTGGCGGAGGTCCCGTCGACGGTCACACTGCCGTCGTCCCGTTTGACGTCACTCGTCCTGCCGGATGAGAAGCCGTACAAGAAGACCGCGATCCGCGAGGCGATTTCGGGTGCGATCGACCGCGCCGAGTTGACGGGCGCCTTCGGTTCCGCCGCGACGGCGGCCGACGGCTTCGTCCCGCCGATGCTGCCGGGGGCCCTGGAGGGGTCGTGCGAGAACTGCGTCCACGATCCCGAGGGCG
This sequence comes from Stackebrandtia soli, assembly GCF_965137155.1. Taxonomy (NCBI): domain Bacteria; kingdom Bacillati; phylum Actinomycetota; class Actinomycetes; order Glycomycetales; family Glycomycetaceae; genus Stackebrandtia; species Stackebrandtia soli. Next base: position 40,297 of record NZ_CBCRZX010000038.1, on the reverse strand, counting down.
CGAAGGCGGCGTTCAAGGACGCCAAGTGGCCAAAGAAGACCAAGCTGCGGATCGGACACTTCGAGTCGTCGATGCAGACGACGACCGCGGAGGTGTTGTGCCGACAGCTGAGTAGTGCCCTCGGTGTCGACTGCGAGCTGAAACCCGAGTCGGACTACGTCGCCTACCTGGAACGGATGGCCTCGCCGTCGTATCCGATGATCGGGAGTTGGCTTCCCGACCAGGCGACGGCCGAATCGTTTCTGCGGCAGTACTACCAGGAGTATCTCGGGGTCGACGACGAGGAACTCGCCGCGCTCGTCGACGAGGGCAACGCAGCCGGAAACGTGCAGGGGGCGGCGGGCGGTTTCGGCGAGGCGCAACGGCGTCTCGACGAGCTCATGCCGGTCGTTCCGCTGATGTACGGGAACACCTCCGTCGCCTTGTCCGACATGGTCGTCCCGGAGAGCGTGGTCCTGGATCGCGCCACCAACGCCATTCGCGTCGATCTGATCGAACTTCGACCCGCCGAGGACTAATAATCCATCATGGATGTCACGTGGGGCCCGCGCGGTGCGATACCGCCGGGCCCCTCGTCGTGAAACCGGTCAGCCGCGCGTCCAGGTCACGGTGAGCTGGTCTCGCTTGGCGAAACGCTCGAGATGATCGGCGACGACGTACTCGACGCGGCCGAGCAGTTCCTCGGATTCGGCCGACACCTGGAGTTCCAGCGTCTCGGATTCGGCGGTCATCCGCGCCTCGCCGAACGCGAAGACGGTATGTCCGGTCTTCTCGTCGAAGGTCGAGTCGGCCTTCTGGTTGAAATGGCTGCACAGCTGCTTGATGTAGCGTCCGCCGCGATCAGTGGCGACGCTGGCGACTGAGGTGTACACGTGCGCTAGCTCCCGAGGTGTTCGGCGATGGTGTCGACGATCTGGAGGGCGCCGAGCGGGCCACCGCGCGACGTCCACAGGGTTCCGTCGACCTCGATGAAACGGTCGTTCTTGACGGAGTCGAGTTCGGCGAAGGCCGGGTTCTCCTTGGCCTCGGCCAGCTTCTCCTCGCTACCGGGCACCAGCGTACCGACGAACAGCCAGTCGGCGTCGATCCGCTTGAGGTTCTCGAGACTCAACGGCTCGGTGTGGGCGAAGCCGGGCTCCTGCTGGTTCTCGGGTCGAACCAGACCGAGGTCCTGGATCACGAGGCTCGCGAACGCCTCGTGCAGCATGATTCCGGGGCCGTCCGGGTTCCACCGGACGATGGAGACGGTCGCACCGGCGTTGTCGCCGAAGGTGCCGGAGACCTCGGCGACCTTGGTGTCGTAGTCGGTGAGCCACTGGGTGGCCTCGTCGGCGAGGTTGAGCGCGTCCGCGGTGTTGGCGAAGGCGGTCTTCCAGTCGTCCTCCACGCCGTAGGTGACGACGGTGGCCGGGACGAGCTCGCGCATCTGCGCCAGCTGCTCCTCGTCCATGGCCGCGCCGAAGAGCACGAGGTCGGGTTCGAGTTCGAGGATCTTGTCGACGGTCGGTTTGCCGACGTCGCCGACGATCTCGATTCCCTCGGTGGCGTCGCCGAGGTACTCGGACGGGCCGGTCTGACCGCGGCCGTTGATCGTTCCGACCGGCGTGACGCCGAGCGCGAGCGCCGCGTCGAGGTCCTGTTCGGACAGCGCGACGACACGCTCCGGTTTGGTCGGGACGGTGACCTCGGTACCGGTCGAGTCCTCAATGGTGCGAGTGGCCGCCTCATCGGAGGCGTCGGCGGGCTTCTCGCCGCCGCCGCAACCGGACAAAGCGATCAATGCCACACTCGCGGCGACTGCCAGTCGCGCGAAAGCGTTTCGGCGCATAGGGTGTATCTCCTACAGAAGTGGTTCCGGTACCGTCACGGAGGGGCTCCGCCGTGACGAATGAACTTAGGTTAGCCTAACCTAATGCAACGGACTCCCCTCGGGTCCCGTCACCGAATCACGACGGCGGGATTCTCCATTTTGGCGTTTCTGCTCCTGTGTGGGCTATCGATCGCCTCGATGGTCATTGGCGGTGGAGACATCGGCATACCTGAATCAATTCGCTTTCTGCTCGACGGCGGCGGCGATTCGCACCTCACCATGGTCATGGTCGACCTGCGACTCCCACGCACCCTCGTCGCGCTGCTCGCGGGGGCGGCCCTCGGACTCGCCGGGTGCCTCCTGCAGTCGGCCACCCGCAATCCGCTCGCCGAGACGGGGCTGCTCGGCGTCAACGCCGGGGCCGCGCTCGGCGTCGTCGCCGGAATCACCTTCCTCGCGACCGACGGAGCGCTCGCCGTCCTCGGTTTCGCCCTACTCGGGGCGTTCACGGCCAGCGGTGCCGTGCTCCTCATCGCGGCGGGATCCCGTGCGAGATTGTCGCCGCTGCGGCTCATCCTCGCCGGGGTCGCGCTCTCGGCGACCTTTCGCGGGTTGTCGTCGTTCATCCTCATGTCGAGCGCCGCGACCTACGACAGCTACCGTTTCTGGGTCCTCGGCTCGCTGTCGGGCGTGACCCTGGAGCAGGTCGTCTGGGTCGGACCCGCGCTCGGCGTCGGCGTCGTCATCACGGTGCTGCTCACGCGCCCGCTCGGCGCCCTCGGACTCGGCGACGACGTCGCGTCCGCGCTCGGCCATAGTCCGAAACGGACGCGCGCCTACACGACGATCGCCGTCACGCTCCTCACGGGCGCGGCCGTCAGCCTGTGCGGACCGATCGGTTTCCTCGGACTGCTCGCGCCGTTCGCCGCGCGAGCGCTCGTCGGGCCGCGCCTCGGCGCTCAACTGGCGTTGTCGGCGGTCGCCGGGGCCGCCATCATGATCGTCGCCGATCTGGGGGCCCGACTCGTCCTGGCGCCGTACGAGGCCCCCGTCAGCGTCCTGCTGGCCGCGGTCGGCGGCCCACTTCTCATCCTCATCGTCCGGTCCAGCCGGATGCTGAGCCTGCGCGTCCCCGGAGGTGCCGCGTGAATCCCCCCGGCGCATTCACCGTGCGCGCCCGGCGATGGTCGATCGTCGTGCGCGTCCGACCGCTCCTGACCGCGCTCGGGGTGGTCCTCGCGCTCGTCGTCGCGTGCGCGACGTCGGTCGCCGTCGGCAACGGCCGCACCACCGGGTGGCGGGCCGTCGAGGCGCTGTTCGGCGGAGGCGACTTCGCGGCCTTCCAGATCGTCCACGTACTGCGGATGCCGAGGTTCGTCGCCGGACTCGTCGCCGGTGCCGCGCTCGGCATCGCCGGTTGTCTCATTCAGACGCTCGCCCGGAATCGCTTGGCCACACCGGATCTCGTGGGCGTCAACGACGGCGCGACCGTCGGTGTGCTGCTGACGGTGCTCGGCTCGGCGTCCGGCGCGATCGGGGCGTGGTGGGCCGGCCCGATCGGTGCCATGGTCGCCGCCGCCCTCGTCGTCGCGCTCGCGGGCGGACTCGGCACGACGGGTTATCGCGTACTCGTCGTCGGTATCGGTCTGTCGGTGGCGATCGACGCGATCACGGAGCTGATCCTCGCCAAACAGGACATCGACTCCGCGCGCAGCCTGTACACGTGGACGCTCGGCAACCTGAACGGCCGTGACTACGACGTCGCGTTGCCGGTCGCCGCCGGGCTCGCCGTCGTCCTGCCGGTCGCGCTCATCGCGGCGCGGCGGCTGAATCTGCTGCGGTTCGGCGACGACACCGCGACGACGCTCGGAGTGTCCGTCACGCGCGTTCGGCTGCTCGCGCTCATCGCAGCCGTCCTGCTCGCCGGGCTCGCCGTCGGCGTCGGGGGGCCGATCGCCTTCGTCGCGATGGCCGCGCCCGTCATCGCCAGCCGCGTCGCCGGTGACGGCGGCGTTCCGATTCTCGTGGCGGGCCTGCTCGGTGGCCTGCTCGTCGTCGTCGCGGACACGATCGGCCGCGCCGTGGGTGACGTCGAACTGCCCGTGGGCGTCCTGACGAGCGTGCTGGGCGGCCCGTTCCTACTGTGGGTTCTATTGTCGAGGAAGGTCTGAGAAGACGGTGGATATACGGATCTCGGGCCTTACGGCCTCCTACCCCGGCGTCACCGCCGTCAATGGTGTCGATGTGTCGATCGCCTCGGGCAGCATCGTCGCGATCGTCGGGCCGAACGGCTGCGGCAAGTCCACACTGCTGCGTTGCATGGCACGCCTGCACCGTCCCGACTCGGGGACGATCGCCATCGATGATCGCGACGTCTGGAACATGCGCCCCCGCGAGGCCGCCAAGCACATCGGGCTGCTGCCGCAGGCGCCCGTCGCGCCGGAGGCGATCACCGTCGCCGGTCTCGTCGCATATGGACGGCACCCGCATCAGGGCCTGTTCCGGCAATGGTCGCGCTCCGATGCCGAGGCCTGTGAACGGGCGCTCGCCGACACCGGCGTCGCCGAGCTCGCCGACCGTCGACTCGAAACCCTCTCCGGCGGGCAGCGGCAGCGTTGTTGGCTGGCGATGGTGCTCGCCCAGGACACACCCGTCGTGTTGTTGGACGAACCGACCAGCGCCTTGGACCTCGGGCACGCGGTGGAGGTGCTGACGCTCGTCCGATCGGTCGCGCGCGCGGGCCGGACCGTCGTCATGGTGGTCCACGATCTGGCCGCCGCCGCGCGCTACGCGGACGTGGTCGTGGCGATGCGCGGCGGCGAGGTCGTCGACATCGGAGACGCCCGCGACGTCGTCACGTCCGAGCTCGTTCGGCGGCTGTACGACATCGAGGCGGACGTCCTGGCCGCGCCCGGTGACGGCGCTCCGGTGGTCGTGCCCCGCGTCATCTGATCGCCTCCAGCCAGAACTCCACTTATGGACAGTGGAGCGCACCGTCGTGCGTTCATTTTGGATGAATGAGTAACGGTGAGCGGCAAGGAAAGTCACCCTCGAACGAACGATTGATATTGATTAGGTTAGGCTAACCTTCGCAATTTAGGAGGCCATGTGAAACACAATGGATCGACTCCCGCAATCGCGATGGTCACCGGCGCCGCTTCCGGCATCGGCGCCGCTGCCACCGCGATGCTGAGGAGCCGGGGACACCGCGTCGTCGCGTGCGACCGGGACACCCGGATCACCGACGACCCCGATGGAGTGGTGCTCGACGTGACCGACGCGGGCGCCGTCGAACGCGCCGTCGCCGACGCGGAGCGCCGTGTCGGGCCGATCGGCGTGCTCGTCAACGCGGCCGGAATCCTCCGCGCCGGGCCCCTGAACCAGACCAGCGACGCGGACTTCGCGGCGATGTTCGCCGTCAACACCACCGGGGTCTTCGCCGTGACCCGAAGCGTCACGACCCGGATGCGCCAACGCCGCGCCGGTTCGGTCGTCACGGTCGCGTCGAACGCGGGCGGTGTGCCCCGGCACGGGATCGGCGGCTACGCGGCGAGCAAGGCCGCCTCTGCTCACCTGACGAAGTGCTTCGGCCTGGAACTGGCCGAACACGGCATCCGCTGCAACGTCGTCTCGCCCGGATCGACCGATACGCCGATGTTCAGGTCACTGTGGCCGGGCGACGGCGACGCGGCCGTCGCCGACGCCGTCACGGGACAGCCCGAACGTTTCCGTCTCGGCATTCCGCTCGGCCGGGTCGCCGATCCCGACGACATCGCCCGTGTCGTGTGCTTCCTGGCGTCCGCCGAGGCCGCGCACCTGACGATGCAGGAACTCTTCGTCGACGGTGGAGCCTCCCTGCGGTGATCTCCGATCCCGCTCCGCACGGCACCCGTGTTCCGTCCTCCGTACACCCTCCATCTCTTGGGAGCGTCATGCATCTCGTGGACGATTACCGTCCCGGTTCCGGTTTCTTCTTCGGCACCAGCGCCCGCTCGCTGCTCGCCACCGGCAGCGCCGTGGTCCTTCCCGGACGCGGCGGATTGGCGCCCAAGCGCGCCGACACGGTGCTGCGAGCGCTCGGCCCCGATCAGATTCTCGTTGGCGCCGTGCCGTTCGCCGACGACGCGCCCGCGCGACTGATCGTCCCCGAGGAGCACCGCTGGGGACCGCCACTGCCGCCGAAGGCGGCCTCCCGCGACGTCACTCCGGTGGCGACGCGACACGAACCCGAGCCCGCCCGGTACCGGCTCGCGGTGGAGAAGGCCCTGCACGACATCGACGACAGTGAACTGTCCAAGGTGGTGCTCGCGCGCAGTGTGCGGATCACACCGCCGACGCGGCCCGACATCCCGTCGCTGCTGCGCCGCCTGCGGCACCGTCAGGAGGCGGGCTTCGTGTTCGCCTGCGAGCTTCCCGACGGGGTCAGTCTCGTCGGAGGCAGTCCCGAACTGCTGGTGTCGAGGGAACGCGACGTCGTGACGGCGTTTCCGCTGGCGGGTTCGCGGCCGCGCACCGGAGACCCGGAGGTCGACGCCGTCAGCCGCGCCGAACTGCTGGCCAGTGAGAAGGATCGTCGCGAGCACGCCCACGTCGTCGACACCATCGCCCGTGTGCTGACGCCGTACTGCGTGAAACTCTCCGCACCGTCCACACCCGACATCGTCGCCACCGCGCACATGCTGCACCTGGGAACGCGCATCACCGGACGCCTCGCCGACCCGCTCCCGTCCGCGCTCGAACTGGCGAGCGCCCTGCACCCGACGCCCGCCGTGTGCGGCACCCCGACGGCGACCGCCGCGTCGGCGATCGCCCGACTGGAGGAGTTCGACCGAGGGTTCTACTCCGGAATGGTCGGCTGGTGCGACAGCGCCGGCAACGGCGAATGGGCCGTGACGATCCGCTGCGCCGAGATCGCCGACGACTCCGTGCGGTTGTTCGCGGGCGCGGGCATCGTCGCGGGCTCGGACCCGGACGCCGAACTCGCCGAGACCGAGGCGAAGCTCGCGACCATGCTCGCCGCGCTCGGACATCGACAGGAGGCGGTGGCGCGATGAATCCGTCGTACACGCCCTGGCCCGAGGACACCGCCACCGAGTACCGCGAGCGCGGATACTGGGCCGGGCAAGGCTTCTGGGAGTTGCTCACCGAGCGCGCCGACGATCACGGCGAACGCCCCGCGATCGTGACCGACGCCGAGACCGTGACGTATCGGGCGCTCACGGATCGGGCCGCCGCGTGCGCCGCCGGTCTGCACGCGCGCGGACTGCGTCCGGGTGACCGGGTGGTCGTGCAGGCCGCCAACGACGCGGACTACCCAGTGTTGTTGTTCGCCCTGTTCCGGCTCGGCGCGGTGCCGGTATGCGCCCTGCCCGCCCATCGGGAAGCCGAGATCGGCTACTTCTGCTCGCACGCCGAGGCCGCCGCTTACATCCGCCCCGGCGGCCCCGACCACGACCGAGTGGACGCCGCCGTCGCGTCGGAGGTGCCGCTGCGGCTGACCGTCGCCGAGGCTGTCGCGCTCAAGGGGGACGGTTCGGCGCTGCCGGAGCCGCCGCGCTCGGACGCGCTCGCGCTGCTGCAGTTGTCCGGCGGTTCGACGGGCGTGCCGAAGTTGATCCCGCGCACGTACGACGACTATCACTACAGCGTTCGGATCGCGGCCGAGGTCTGCGAGCTGGGCTCGTCCACCGTGTACCTGTGCGCGTTGCCGGTGGCGCACAACTTCCCGCTGTCGTCGCCGGGTCTGCTCGGTGTGCTGTACGCGGGTGGCACCGTCGTCATGGCGCCCGATCCGAGTCCGGACACCGCGTTCCGGCTGATCCGGGAACACGACGTGACGATGACGGCCGTCGTGCCCGCGTTGGCGCTGTTGTGGTTGAAGTCCGCCGAGGCGCGTCGGGTCGAACTGCCGAGCCTCGACGTCCTCCAGGTCGGCGGAGCACGGCTCGGGGCCGAGGACGCGGCGCGCGTCGCGCCGCTGCTCGGCGCGCGGCTGCAACAGGTCTTCGGAATGGCGGAGGGCCTCGTCTGTTACACCCGCTTCGACGATCCACAGGAGACTGTTTTCGAGACGCAGGGCCGTCCCGCGTCCGACTCCGACGAGGTGCTCGTGGTCGACGACGCGGACCGGCCCGTGCCCGACGGGCAGGACGGGCACCTGCTGACCCGCGGGCCCTACACGATTCGCGGGTACTACCGCGCGGACGACCACAACACGCGGGCGTTCACAACGGACGGCTACTACCGGACCGGCGACATCGTGCGCCGCCACCCCACCGGGCACCTGACCGTGACCGGGCGCGCCAAGGACCAGATCAACCGCGCCGGAGAGAAGATCGCCGCCGCCGAGATCGAAGACCACCTGCGCGGCCATCCGTCCATTCACGACGCCGCACTGGTCGCCGTGCCCGACCCCGCGCTCGGAGAGCGCAGCGCCGCGTTCTGCGTCACCGACGGCGCGCTCACGGCCAAGGGGGTCCGGGCGTACCTGCGCGGGCGTGGGCTCGCCGCGTACAAGATCCCCGATCTGGTGCGGTTCGTCGAGAGTCTGCCCCGCACACCCGTCGGAAAAATCGATAAGTTGCAGCTGAAAGCGAGCCTGGAATCATGAGCATCCCCCGCCTGTCGTCGTACCCGCTGCCCGGCGCCGACGCGCTACCCGCCGCCCGGCTGAGTTGGGACTTCGATCCCGATCGCGCGGCGCTGCTCGTGCACGACATGCAGCGATACTTCCTCGACTTCTACGAGGACGGCTTCGCTCCGCTCGTCGACAACATCGGCGCGCTCGTCGATCTGGACCTGCCCCGCGCCTACACCGCCCAACCGCCGTGTCAACCGGCCGAGGAACGCGGCCTCCTCGTCGACCGCTGGGGTCCGGGTCTCCAGGACCGGCACGAGATCCTGCCCGCGCTGGCGCCCCGCACCGGAGACCTCGTCCTCCGGAAGCGCCGGTACAGCGCGTTCTGGGGCTCCGACGAACTACGGACCTGGCTCGCCGAGCACGGACGCGACCAGCTCGTCATCTGCGGCGTCTACGCCGGCATCGGCGTCACCGCGACCGCTCTCGACGCCTTCTCCTGGAACATCGCGCCGTTCGTCCCGGCGGACGCGATCGCCGACTTCACACCGCGGGCGCACGAGGCGGCTCTCGAACACCTCGCCGCGACCTGCGCGGTCGTGACGACGACGGCCGCGCTGACCTCCGGTGGCCGAGGCGCCGAGGCGCCGTCGCTGGCCGAGGTTCGGGCGGCCATCCTCGCGCTGCTCGAGGAGCCCGCCGACGACGACGAGAACCTCATCGACGCGGGCCTCGACTCGATCGCGGTCATGGGCCTCATCGAACAGTGGAAAATGGACGGTTATGACGTCGGTTTCGCCGATCTGGCGGCCGAACCCACCATCGCGGGCTTCCACCAGACCATCGCGGGGCGACGATGACTCCACTGCAGACACCCGCCCAGTCCCGACTCGCCGCTCCGCACCCGGCCGGACCGTCCGTGACGGAACACCGGCGCGCCATCGGTGACATCCTCGACGGCACCGACGACCGACTGCTCGTCATCACCGGTCCGTGCTCCGCGCACGAGGAGACCGCGATGGTCGAGTACGCGCACGGCCTCGCCGAGGCCGCGGCCCGATTCGCCGACGACCTGCTCGTCGTCGTCCGCGTCTACACGGAGAAACCCCGCACCCGCCTGGGCTGGCCGGGCATGCTCCTCGACCCCGGAATGGACGGCGGGCACGACGTGCCGGGCGGCATCGCCCGCGTCCGCGCCATGCTGTCGTCCGTCGCCGAAACGGGCCTGCCGATCGCGGCCGAGTTCGTCGACCCGATGCTGACGCCGTTCACGAGTGACCTCATCGCGTGGGGCGGCATCGGAGCTCGCACCGTCGAGAGCCCCGTTCACCGACGGATGGCGTCGGCCCTGCCGATGCCGATCGGGGTGAAGAACCGCACCGACGGCGCCGTCGCGCCCGCGATCGACGCGATCGCGGCGGCCCGCGCCCGCCAACCCGTCGTGACCCTCGACGACGCGGGGCGGCCCGTCTGCCTCGACAGCCCCGGCAACCGGCATGCTCACCTGGTGTTGCGAGGTGGAGAGACCGGGCCGAACTACGAGGGCGATGTCATCGCCGACGCGGCCGAGGCGCTCGCCGCCCTCGGCGCGCCGAGCCGAGTCGTCGTCGACTGCTCGCACGGCAACAGCGGGAAGGACCACCGCCGACAGCCGCAGGTGGCGTCGGCGGTCGCGGCCCGCGTCGCCGACGGTGGACGCGACGTCGCGGGCGTCATGCTGGAATCGTTCCTGCACGAGGGAAGTCAGTCGATCGGTGGCGCCCTCCGGCACGGCGTCAGCGTCACCGACTCCTGCTTGAGCCTGGGGCGCACGACCGAGGTCATCGAGGAGCTGGCGGACGCGGCGCGGTGCCGCCTCGGTCGTACCGCGACGGCCGGATCGGCGCGGTCATGACGGAGCTGCCGTTGACCCCCGCAGCCGAGGGCATCCTTCGTGGACAGTTGCTCGATCCGGCGAATCCGGCCTACTGGACGGCCGAGCTCTGCCGTATCGGCGGCGGAGTCGACGTCGACCGTCTGGTGGACGCGATCGCGGGGACCATCGTCGACGCCGAGGTGCTGCACGCGACGATCCATGACGCCCATGGCAACCCGCGCCAACGACTGACCGTGGACAGGGCGTGGCGCCCGGAGGTCCGCCGGATCGCCGACGAGGCCGAAGCCGACGCCGTGATCGAGACGCTCCGTGGCACCGCCGCCGACCTCGAACGCGGCCCGTTGTTCCACTGTGTCCTCTTCGTGACACCGGAGGCCGTGTTGTGGTACCTCCAAGCTCACCACGTGGTCCTCGACGGCTTCGGCTACGCGCTGCTGTACCGCCAGGTCGAACGCCGATACCGTGGACGGCTCGCGCCCGGCGACTCCTTCGGGCGACTTCACGACCTGGTCGAGCACGAGGCCTCGTACGACGAGGAGGCACGCGCGCGCGACCGTCGCTTCTGGATGGATCGGCTTTCCGGCGTCGCGGCGTCCGGTTTCGCCGGGTCGACGGCGACGGGCGTCGACCGGCCGATCGCGCTGCGGGTCGAGACCGCCGCGCTAGAGGCCGTCGGACATCGGTGGCCGCACGTGCTTCTCGCGGCCGTGGCGGGCGCCTTGCACCGTCGCACCGGGGTTCCACTGCCGGTTCTCGGGCTTCCGGTCGCTGGGCGACTCGGGACTCCGGCGGCGACGATCCCGGCGATGGTGATGAACATCAACCCCCTGCCGGTGCCGGTGGCGCCGGGCGCGACGCTCTCCGACGTCACGACGACGATCGCGACGGCGATGTCGGCGGCCCGCAAACATCAGCGGTATCGCTATGAGCAGTTGCGGCGCGATCTGGGCCTGCTGTCCGGCGGACGGAGACTCTTCGGCCCCGTCGTCAACGTCATTCCCTTCGCCGAACCACCGCGGTTCGACGGCCACACCGTGACGATGCGGCACGTCAGCGCCGGGCCGGTCGACGACCTGTCGATCACCGCCCGGGGACCCCGCGATCTCGTCATCGAGGCCAATCCACAACTATATACAGTGGATGATCTGCGGTCCATCGGCGAGGACTTGCGCGACATCCTCGACCACCCCGAACGACCCGTCGGCACCTGGCGGGTCATCGACGGACCCGTCGCCGAACCAACGCGGCCGTTCACCGAACGCTTCGCCGCCAACGTGATCGGCACTCCCGATCATCCAGCCCTCGCCGACGGCGACCGAACCTGGTCCTATGTCGAGCTCGACACCGCGGCACGAGCGGTCGCGACCTGGCTGCGCCGACAGGGCGTGCGCCCCGGGGAACTCGTGGGAATCGCGCTCCCCCGGGGAGCGGACGCCGTCATCGCCATCCTCGGCGCGCACCTGGCCGGAGCCGGATACCTGCCGATCGACCCGGACGGCGCCCCCGAACGCAACGCGGCGATCCTCGCAGAGGCGGCACCTCGTCTCGTCCTCGCGGAACCACCTACAAGCGACCGACCTACGACCGACGACGGGAACCTGTCCGCCGCAGTCGAAGCGGACGAGTCCGAATCAGACGGGCCCGCCTACGTCATCTACACCTCGGGCTCGACCGGCAGGCCGAAGGGCGTCATCGTGCCGCGCTCCGCGCTCGACTTCTTCGTCGGCACGGCCCTGCGTCGATACGAGGTCACGGCCGACGACCGGGTGCTCCAGTTCGCGCCGTTGCACTTCGACGCGCACGTCGAGGAGGTCTTCGTGACGTTGGCGGCGGGCGCCACGCTCGTCGTTCGCGACGACTCCGCCACGCGCTCCATCGAGGAGTTCGTGCACTTCGTCGGCCGCTCCGGAGTCACGGTCCTCGACCTGCCGACGGCCTACTGGCACGAACTCGTGTGGGCGTTGCGCCACAAGCGGACCGAGATCGGATCGTCCGTGCGGCTCGTCATCATCGGCGGCGAGGCCGCCTCCACCGAACGCACCGCCGATTGGCACGCCACGACCAGCGGGATCACCCTCGTCAACTCGTACGGGCCGACCGAGGCGACCGTCGTCTGTCTGGCGGCGACTCTTGCGCCGGGCGAGCCCGTGACGCTCGGCGAACCCCTACCGGGTGTGACGGCAGCCGTCGGCCCCGGCGACGAGCTGTACATCGCCGGCGCCGGGCTCGCCACCGGCTACCTCGGTGTTCACGACGACGACCCGTTCGTCACGATCGCGGGGCGCCGGTACTACCGCACCGGCGACCGCGTCAGGTTCGACGGAGGGGCGCTGCGGTTCCACGGTCGGATCGACACGGAGGTCAAGATCTCCGGGCACCGGGTCCATCCGGCGGAGGTGGAGGCGGCGCTGCTGGCCGACCCCCGCGTGCGACACGCGGCCGTCGTCGTGGATCACCATCGCGGAGCGCCCCGCCTGTTCGCGCACGTCGAGGCCGACGCGACCGGCGAGGAACTGCGTGGGGCCGCCCGCTCGCGGCTCGCCGGACCGGCGCTGCCGACGGCGATCCACGTGACCGACGCGCTGCCGCGCACCTCGACGGGAAAGATCGACCGCGCCGCGCTGACACACGTGGTGCAGGATTCGTCGCCGACGCCGTCGACCCCGATGGAGGCGACGGTTCTGGAGGTCTTCACCGAGGTCAACGGGACCGCTCCGACCACGATGGACACCGATTTCTTCGCCAGCGGAGGAACCTCGCTGAGCGCGGTCGCCGCCGCGTCTCGGCTCGGCGCGCTCCTCGGCAGGACCGTGACCGCCGCCGAGCTGTTCGACCATCCGACCGTCGCGACCCTGGCCGCCGCGCTGACGGGCGACGGCGACGGTTCGACCGACGCGTCCCTGATGCTGACCGACGCGGATTGGACGCCACCCGTACTCGGCGCTCGTCGGACGGAACCCGTCACCGTCCTCACCGGAGCGACCGGTTTCGTTGGGGCGCATGTACTCGCAGAGCTGCTGGAACGCACCGACGACAGGATCGCCTGTCTGACCAGGGGTGGCATGGAACGGCTCGCCTCGGTGGCGAGCGAGTACGGGCTCCCGGAGCTCGATGCCGCTCGCGTCGCGGCCGTCGATTGCGATCTGACGGCCGAGGATCTGGCCCTGTCCGAGCCGTCGATCCTGCGCACCGCGCGTCGGTTCGTCCACTGTGCTGCCGATGTGAACCTCAGCCGCGGCTACCGGAGTCTGCGACGCGTCAACGTCGACGCGACCCGGACACTCCTCGCCGCAGCGTGCGCCAACGGGGCGGAGTTCCATCACGTCTCGACGATCGCGGTCGGCGCGGGCACCGTTCTGCCGGAGGACTTCATCGACGCCCATGACGGGCTGGCCGACGGTTACCAACGCAGCAAATGGGTCGCGGAGGAACTCGTGCGGCACGCGGGTTCCACGGGGCTGACGGTGTCGTGCCACCGGCTCGGCAGGGTCATCCCGGCCCGCGCCACCGGCGCGCGCTCCAGCAACGACCTGGTGTGGCGGATCGGCCGGGTCGGCGTTGACACGGGGGTATTCCCCGACCTGCCGGTCTCGGAGCCGTGGATCAGCGTCGACGTCGCCGCCGCCGCGATCGCCGGACTCGTCGTCGACGGAGGCACCGGCGTGTGGAACCACCTGCCTTCGGCGGGCGTACCGCTCACCCGGCTGTGGGAACGGCTCACACCGTCGGTGCCGAACGCGCGCGTCGTCCCGCTACCGAAGTGGCTGGATCTACTTCGAGCCCAGGTCGATACGCTCGACGGCGCGGCGGGCCTGCTGTCGTTCTTCGAATCGGCGGGACCACCACCACCCGACGGCTCCGCGATCGCCGCCGACCGCTTCACGCGGTGGCTCAAGGAATCCTCGATCGCACTGCCATCATCCCCATTGGATGATTTCGCCCGGGCGCTGCTGTCGGATTGACGACGACCGCCCCGATACCGATCAGATGGCATCGGGGCGTGTCGACCAATGCGAATCATTCAATTGCAGACTGTCTGACGTCGACGGTTACGCGTGGTTCGCGGGCCAGTGGTATCTCCACCCGAACCTCCAGCCCGCCACCGTCGGGAAGCGCCGCCGCGTTGACCGTTCCATGATGCGCGTCGCATACCGCGCGGACGATCGAGAGTCCGAGCCCCGCGCCGCGACGACCGACACGCGCCTCCCCGCCCCTGCTGAACGGCTCGAACAGGCGCGGGACGCTGTCGGCGTCGATCTCGGAACCAGTGTTGCCGACCACCATCCAGGCGAAGTCGGCGTTGGCGCCGGCGAGGACCCAGATCCGCCCGCCGGGAACGTTGTGCCGGATCGCGTTCTCGATGAGGTTCCCGGCGACACGCTCCAGGAGTGAGCGATCCCCCAAGACCGGTGCCGCCGTGAGCGACGAGGCCAGAGACAGGCCGACCGTGTCCGCGAGGGGCGCCGCCGCGTCGACCGCGGCCTGCGCGCAGTCGCTCAGGTCCACCGGCAACGCGGCGGTCTCGGTGACTCCCCCGGCCTCGGCTCGGGCCAACCACAGCAGCGACTCGATGAGGTCGTTGGCGCGAACACAGCCGTCGCGGACGACCTCGCCCATGCGACGAAGTTCTTCGACGTCGTCATCGGGGTTCGACAGGGCCACGTCGATCTCGGTGCGCATGACCGCCAGCGGGGTCCGCAGCTCGTGACTGGCGTTCGCGACGAAGCGGCGCTGCGCCGCGAAGGAGTCGGCGATCCGGTCGAGCATCGCGTCGAAGGTGTCCGCGAGCTCGCCGACCTCGTCCTTGGGGCCGTCGAGACGGATGCGTTCGTCGAGGTTCTTCGTCGACAGGCGGCGGGCGGTCGCGGTGACGTCCTGGAGCGGCCGCAGCGCGCGGCCGGTTACGGCGTAGCCCAGCGCGGCTCCGGCCGCGGCGACGATGACGGTCGACAGGATCTGGTTCGGCAGGATCCACGCGAACAGGGAGGTGAGTACACCCGCGGCGAGGGCGACCCCGCCGAACCACAGCGCCAGGCGCAGCCGCAGGGTCGGCCGGATCGCACCTGTCATGCGACCGACTCAGCCGTCTCGGGCTCCTCGGGTTCGGCGATGCGGTATCCGACGCGGGGCACGTTCTGGATGAGCGGCGGGTCACCGAGCTTGCGGCGCAAGGTCATCATCGTGACGCGCACAGTCGTGGTGAACGGATCGGCGTTCGAGTCCCAAACCCGGTCGAGCAGTTCCTCGGTCGACACGAGCGCCCCACCGGCCTTCATGAGTTCCTCGAGGACCCCGAACTCCTTGTGGGTGAGGTCGAGCGAACGACCGTCCCGCGTCGCCCGATGCGCGGCGGGATTGAGTTCGATACCCGCGAGTCGGAGGACCGGCGGCGCGGGCGGGGTGGCCCGGCGCCCGAGGGCCTTGACCCTGGCGATGAGCTCATCGAACGCGAAGGGCTTCGCGAGGTAGTCGTCGGCCCCGATCGACAGGCCACGGACGCGGTCGGCGACGGTGCTGCTCGCGGTGAGCATGAGAACCCGCGTGAGCTCGCCGCGCGCGGCGATGTCGGCGCAGATGCGGTCCCCGTGCATGCCCGGGAGGTCCCGGTCGAGAATGACCACGTCGTATCGCGTGGTCGTGGCCGCCTCGTGGCCCTCGATGCCGTCGAAAGCGACGTCCACGGCCATGCCTTGTCGGCGCAGGCCGCGCACGATCGCATTGGCCAAGTGGTGCTCGTCCTCTACCACCAATACCCGCATCTTCGCCTCACGCGTGTCGGTCGTCGTTCGTCTTCGGCAAGGTTAGAGGCACCGTGCACGCATGTCACGGGGTGGCGGGCGCGAGCTCGACGAACATGACTGCTAGTAAAGAGGTATCGCACGTAGCGTCACGACACGCTCGACCAGCAGAAAGGCGCCTCGCGCCCGATAGCACTACGGCGGCCTCAAATAGGCCGATTGTGGCCGGGACCACGGGACATTTTCAAAAATGAGACGAGCATCACAATTGGAAATTACATGGATGTAATTCATCCATTCGGCCCATCGCCGAAACACCGGCGGATGAGGACATCAGACCCCATAAATGCCCAAGGGCAAACAATACCGGCATATCACGCCAAATCCGGCAAATCCGGCGCTAGTTGCCTCCTGCCAGACGACTCAACAGTGCGGTTACTCATTCGTACACAGTGGCCTGTTGGTGGCTTGATTTGGCTCCTATGGTGGCCAAATGCCAAAACACCACGAGCACGACCCGGCAGACACCTCCACAAGCAACTCCCTCACGAACGGCGGAGGAGGCCGCCACCGGCGCATCACGCCGAAGCAGCACGACTCCCTCATCGGGCGCGGTCAGGAGGCCGTCGCCGAGCTGTGGCAGTCGGTTGGACAGCGCGCCAAGCGCGCCGTCGAGCAAGCCCGGTCGGTCGCGGGTAACACCCGGGACAGCATCCTGTCCTCGACCACCTACACCCACATCGCCGACAAGGCCGTCGACATCGAGCGGCGCACGAAGGCGACTTGGAAGGAAGCCAAGGGTCGCCCCGACACCGTGTCGTTCCTGTCCCGGAAGGCCGCTAGCTTCACGCGTCAGTCCGCCCAGTCCGCGCGCGCGGCGCTGGCCGAGACCTCCGACACCGTGACCGTGTGGCGCGGCATCCTCGGTCTCTTCGTTCTGGCGGTCCTCGCCGTCACCCTCGTCGGCGGGCCGCTCGCGGGAACGAACAACGACTCACCGGCGAGCTCGACGCTGGCCACCGACACGGACCGGTCCGAGGATCGCGCCGACCGCTCGAACGAGCGGCCCGACGCCACCGAGGAAGAGGCCGACGAGAACGAGGACGAATCGACCACGAAGGAAGAGGCCGAGAAGTCCGAGAAGTCGGAAGAGCCCAAGAAGGACACCCCGCCGAAGCCGGTGGGTGGACTCGACAAGGAGCAGATGGCCAACGCCGTCACGATCGTCGAAGTCGCCAAGGACCTTGGCCTGGACGAGAAGGGACAGGCGATCGGCCTGGCCACCGCGATGCAGGAGAGCCAGATGCGAAACCTGGCCAACCACTACATGCCCTCGTCGTTGGACATCCCCAACCAGGGCACCGGTGGTGACCACGACTCGGTCGGCATCTTCCAGCAGCGGCCCAGCTCCGGCTGGGGTTCCATCGAGGAATGCATGGACGTCGAGTACGCCGCCACCGCGTTCTTCAAGTCGCTGAAGCAGATCAAGGGCTGGGACGACATGTCCCTGACCGCGGCCGCCCAGGCGGTTCAGGTCTCGGCCTACCCCGACGCTTACGCGAAGTGGGAAGACCTCGCCTACAAGATCATCGACGAAGTCAACAAGTAACAAGGACTCGCTGAGCCTCCCGGCATGGGNGCCTGGTCGGATCTCCGACCAGGCGCGCTTTTCTGTGCGCCGAGCGCGGACGCCCGCCGGGCCACGACGCGATGACGGGTGCCCGCCGACTCTCGTCAGCGGGCNCCCGTCGATGTCGATCCGTCAGACGGTCAGCTCGGAACCACTGTCGGCGGCGGTGCCCCGCAACGCCGTCTCGGTGATCGCCCGCGCGACGTCCTGCGGGGTCAGGCCGAGGTCGGCCAGCAGCTGCGCGCGGGTGCCGTGCGGATACCAGCCCGGCTCGACGCCGAGGTCCCGCAGCGGGGTGTCGATCGACGCGTCCCTCATCGCCTTGGCGAGCGCGTCGCCGAAGCCCCCGGTGCGGATGCCGTCCTCCAGTGTGACGACGAGCTTGTGCCCGGCGGCGAGCTCCAGCAACGCCTCCGGCACCGGCGCGACCCATCGCGGGTCGACGACGGTGACGCCGAAGCCGTGCTCGGTGACCCGCTCCGCGGCCTGCATCGCGAGATGCCCGAAGGCGCCGCACGCGACGAGGAGGACGTCGGCGCCGTCGCCGCGCGCGAGGACGTCGACGCCGCCGACGCGTTCGATCGCGGGCAACGGCTCACCGACGGCACCGGTCGGGAATCGGACGATCGTCGGGCCGTCCACGACGTCGACGGCCTCGCGAAGCTCCTCCCGCAGGGTCGCCTCGTCGCGGGGAGCGGCGATTCGCACGCCCGGAATGACGCGGAACACCGACATGTCCCAGATGCCGTAGTGGCTCGGGCCGTCCGGTCCGGTGATGCCGGCGCGGTCGAGGACGAAGGTGACGCCGAGCTTGTGCATCGCGACGTCCAACAACACCTGGTCGAAGGCGCGGTTGAGGAAGGTCGAGTAGATCGCCACGACCGGGTGCATGCCGCCCATGGCCAGACCCGCCGCCGAGGTGGCGGCGTGCTGCTCGGCGATGCCGACGTCGAACACACGGTCAGGGAACACCTTGGCGAGTTTGTCGATGCCGGTGGGGATCGCCATGGCCGCGGTGATGCCCACCACGTCGTCGCGGACGCTCGCCACCGACACGAGTTCGTCGGCGAAGACGTTCGTCCACTTGGTGGCGCTGGCGGCGAGGGACTTGCCGGTCTCGGGATCGAAGGCGGACGACGGCGAGTGCAGGCAGTCGTCCACGTCGTCTTCCGCGGGCTGGTAACCCTGACCCTTGCGGGTGATGGCGTGCACGATGACGGGCCCGCCGAAGCGCTTCGCCCGCTCCAACGCGCTCGTCACGGCGTCGATGTCGTGGCCGTCGACGGGCCCGACGTACTTCAGGCCGAGGTCTTCGAACATGACCTGCGGCGACACGGCGTCCTTGATGCCGCGTTTGAGCGCGTGCATGGCCTCGAACAGCGGCGGTCCGACGATCGGTGTGCCGCCGACGCGCTCGCGGATGCCGTCGAGCAGCTTCTCGTACGACGGGTTCAGCCGCAGCGTCGCGAGGTGGTTGGCGAGGCCGCCGATGGTCGGCGCGTAGGACCGGCCGTTGTCGTTGACCACGATGACGAGCGGGAGGTCCTTGCGGGCGGCGATGTTGTTGAGGGCCTCCCAGCACATGCCGCCGGTGAGGGCGCCGTCGCCGACGACCGCGACGACGTGGTGTCCGTCACCGCGCAGGACGTTGGCCTTGGCGAGCCCGTCGGCGTAGGAGAGCGCCGTCGACGCGTGGGAGTTCTCCACGAAGTCGTGGGGGCTCTCGTCCCGCGAGGGATAGCCGGTGAGGCCGTCCCGCTTGCGCAGGCCGTCGAACCGGTCGGCCCGACCCGTCAGGATCTTGTGAACGTACGACTGGTGGCCGGTGTCGAAGATGAGGCGATCACGCGGTGAATCGAACACGCGATGCATCGCCATCGTCAGCTCCACGACACCGAGATTCGGGCCGATGTGCCCGCCGGTGCGCGACACCTGGTCGACCAGAAAGCCTCGGATCTCCTCGGCGAGCTGTGGCAGGGCCTCCGCCGGAAGCTTCTTGAATGCCTTGAGGTCCGTGACGGTGCCGAGCAGGTCCGGTACCGGATTTCCGTCTGCGCGCTTCATGACACGCGAGTCTATCCGCACCACACTGGGGCACAACACGTCCACGACCACTGCGAGGAACCCGTCACTCATTCGCGGCGATATGTCGGATATCCGGCACTAACTTCCGATCGACGCGCTCAACGGATATACCGGTAGCCTCCGCACACAGTGAGATGATCCCGCCATGCTGCCGAAAGCCGACCTCCACCTGCATCAGGAGTGGTCACCCCGTCTGGATCGGGTGCTCGCCCGCCGACACCACCGCGCGCCGTTCGACTGGGGCGCGTGGCGTCGAACGTTGACGACCGAGGTCTCGCCGGGCATGGCACGGCTCCAGCATTTGACACGAACCCAACCCGCGCCCGCGGACGCCGACACCGACGACGCGTTCGTGGACCGCGTCGCCGACGCGTTGACGGATTCGGCGGCTGCCGGCGGGTGTTACGCCGAGGTCCGGTTCAGCGAGGAGACGGTCCGCAGGCCCCGATTCATGCCGCTGTTCCGTCGCGCCGAACAGGCTGTGCGCCAAGAGTTTCCCGACTTTCACGCGGAACCCGTGGCGAGCCTGGTGATGTGGCATGAGCGGCAGCGGCTGCGGCGCGCGGTCAACGCGTGCCGCCGGGCGGCCGACGAGGGGCTCGCCGGGGTGGACCTGCTCTACGTGCCGTACGCAGAGGAGGCCGACTGGCGGGTGGGGCGCGCCGTCGCGGCCGAGGCGGCGAGCGCCGGGCTCGGGGTCACCGTGCACGCCGGGGAGTTCTCCCCCGCGAACATCGCGGCGGTCGCGTCGATCGACGGTGTCAGTCGGATCGGGCACGCCACACACGCCGCCTACGACCCGAAGTTGCTGCGTCTGCTCGCCGACAGGGGCATAACCGTCGAGGTCTGCCTGACGGCGAATCTGGTGCTCGGTTCGGTCCCGTCGCTCGCGGAGCACCCGCTTCGCGCGTTCCTCGACGCGGGAGTGCCCGTGGCGCTCGGCACGGACAATCCGGTCCAGTTCGGGACGAGCATCGATCGGGAGTACGGCCAGGCCGCTCAGTTGGGCCTGTCGGCCGGGGAACTGAGCGACCTGACGCGGAACGGCGTGCGGGCCGCGTTCACGTCACAGCAGCGCCGTGACGCCCTCATGGCGTTGGTGGACGGGTCGGAGCGGGCGAGCCGCCTGGCCTGATCGGGTCGGCGTCCGTGGACGGACGCGGGACCCTCCGACGCGGAGGTCGACCGCCGACGACCGCCGCTAGGAGACCCGATCGAATTGCGCGACGGTCTCGAAGTGATGCGTCATCGGGAAGGCGTCGAAGGACGCGAGGTCGGCGAGTCGATAGCCGAGACCGGCGAACTCCCGGAGGTCTCGCGCCAGCGCCGCCGGATCGCACGCGACGTACACGACCGAACGAGGACGGGCCGCCGCGATCGCGGCGACGAGTTCCTTCCCGGCACCCGAGCGGGGCGGGTCCATCACGACGACGTCGGGCTTGGGTAGGCGATCGATGGCCGACTGCACCGTCGACGTCATGACGCTCGCGCCCGGCACCTTGGCGAGGTTCTCCTCGGCGCGACAGCGCGGGTCCGACTCCACGGCGACGACGGCTCCGTGGTCACCGATGGCCTCGGCGAGCGCGACGGTGAACAGGCCGGCTCCGGCGTACAGGTCCCAGGCGGTCTCGCCCGGCAGCGGGCCGAGCATTCCGGTCACGGTCGCGGCCAGTATCCCCGCGGCGGCGGGGTGAACCTGCCAGAACGCGTCGGCGTCGATGTGGAACTGGTGCGGCGGAAGGGACTCGACGACGGTCTTCGGGCCGGACTTCACGATGCCGCGCTTCTGCCGTCCGCGTTGGGTGTAGACGGAGACCTCGCCGTTGTCGCCCGCCACGACACCGACGTGGGAGGAACCAGGCCAGGTGCGGTCGAGCGTGTCGGTCGCGCGGATCTTCGGATCGGCGATGACGCACTCGTCGATGTGGACGATGTCGTGGGAGTGGTGCATCCTCAGACCGGGACGCCCGTCCCGGGTCACGGCGTACTGAACGCGGGTGCGCCAGTCGAGCAGACCGCCGGGGAGTGCCTCTACCTCGAAACCGGCCACATCGGACTCACTCAGTCCGCCGAGTCGGGTCAGCTGCTCCCTCAGAACCGTCGTCTTGAGGCTCAGTTGACCCTCGGCGGAGACGTGCTGGAAGTCGCAGCCGCCGCACAGCCCCGCGAATCGACATGGTGCCTCGACGCGGTCGGGGGACGGCGTGAGAATCTCGACGGCGTCGGCCAACCAGTACGTCTTCTTGCGGTCCGTCACCTCGATCCGGACGCGCTCGCCCGGCAACGCGTGCCGCACGAAGATCACAACCCCATCGGCCCGCGCGACGCAGTGACCTCCGTGGGCCACCGGCCCAACATCCACGATCACTAACGTCCCGCCAATCTGTCGTCCCATCGATCCAGGTCGAGGGTCTCGCTCGATTCGAGTTGCCAGGGCACGCTCGTGATCAGCACGCCCCGTTCGAAGCGCAGCCGACTCTTAATCCGCAACGCGCTTTGATTGTGCAGTAGATTCTCCCACCAGTGCCCGACGACGTACTCGGGGATGAACACCGTCACCAGATCGCGTGGTGAGGAGCGTTTCAGCGTCGTGACGTAGTCGACGATCGGCCGAGTGATCTCTCGATACGGTGAATCGACAATTGTCAATGGAATGGGGATCTTGCGGCGCTCCCATTCAACCTGCAGGGCGCGCGTGTCCCCATCATCCACATTGACCGTCAGCGCGGTGATCGTGTCCGGACGAGTCGCCTTGGCGTAGGACAACGCCCGAATCATCGGCTTGTGGACCCGGCTGACGAGCACGACGACGTGGTTTCGCGGCGGCAGCGGTGGTTTCCCGGACGGCGGCTCCAACTCGGCGGAGACGGCCGCGTAGTGGCGCTGGATCGCCCGCATCAGCACGTACAGGATCGCCATCACCGCGATCGAGATCCACGCGCCGTGCGAGAACTTCGCGACGACGACGATGACGAGCACCGCCGCCGTCATGAGCAGGCCGAACCCGTTGATGCTCTGCGAACGACGCATCCGCCGCCGCGCCGACGGATCCCGCTCGGTGCGCAACAGGCGACTCCAGTGCCGGATCATCCCGCTCTGCGCCAACACGAAGGACGCGAAGACACCCACGATGTACAGCTGGATCAGGCGCGTCTCATCGCCTTGGAACACCAGGACGAGCACCAGCGCGAAAGCCGCGAGGAGCACGATGCCGTTGGAGTAGGCCAGGCGGTCGCCACGGGTGTGCAGTTGCCGGGGCAGATACCGGTCCTGAGCGAGAATCGACCCGAGCATCGGGAAGCCGTTGAACGCCGTGTTCGCGGCGAACACGAGGATCAGCCCCGTCGACGCGGTGACGTAGACGAAACCGAGTGGGAAGCCCCCGAACACGGTCTCCGCCAACTGCGCCACGAGCGTCTTCTGGTGGTAGTCGACACCCGCGCCGACCAGATCGGTCACGGGGTTCTCGGCCATCTGGACACCCGTGAGCTTCGCCAGCGCGATCATGCCCAGGAACATGCCGACGCCGAAGACGCCCATGATCAACAGCGTCGTCGCGGCGTTACGGCCCTGCGGTTTGCGGAACAGCGGCACCCCGTTGGCGATCGCCTCGACGCCGGTGAGGGCCGCGCAACCCGACGCGAACGCCCGCAGCATGAGGAACGCCAGCGCCGCCCCGGCCAGATCGGGTTCGCTGGGGGCGATCTCGTAAGCGGCGCTCGCGGCGACCAGGTCCTCGCCCATGACGAACTCGCGAAACAGGCCGACACCGATCATCACGAAGATCCCCGCGACGAACGCGTACGTCGGAATCGCGAAGAACCGGCCCGACGAGCGCACACCCCGAAGGTTCACGGCCGCCAACGCGACGATCGCGCACACGCAGAAGAAGACCTTGTGCTCCTGGACGAACGGCACGGCGGAGCCGACCGTGGCGGCAGCCGCCGAGATCGACACGGCGACGGTCAGGATGTAGTCGACGAGCAACGCGCTGGCCACGACCAGGCCCCAAGATCGTCCATAATTGACGCTGACGACCTGGTAGCCGCCGCCACCGTTCGGATAGGCCACGACGTTCTGGCGATACGAGGCGACGACGGCGATCATCACGAGCGCCACCAACAAGCCGATCCAGCCGGCGTAGACGTAGGCCCCCGCGCCGGCGACGGACAGCGCGAGGAAGATCTGCTCGGGCGCGTACGCCACCGAGGACATCGCGTCCGAGGAGAACACGGGCAGCGCGATGCGCTTCGGCAGGCGGGTACGCGCCAGTCGGTCGGAACGCATCGGTCGTCCCACCAAGAGCCGCTTAACCAACGAAGTCGGGCGCACCACGTCCGGTAGCCTAACCACGCTATCGCGGTACCGCTACGGTGAGGTGTCGACAATGCATGTCGTGATCATGGGATGTGGTCGAGTCGGGTCGGTCCTGGCGCACAGCATCTCCGAACGGGGCCATTCGGTGGCGATCATCGATCGCAATCCGGAGGCGTTCCGGCGCCTCGGCGCGGATTTCGACGGCCAGTCCATCACCGGAGTCGGCTTCGACAAGCGCATTCTCACCGCCGCGGGCATCACCCGCGCCGCCGCGTTCGCCGCCGTGTCCTCCGGTGACAACTCGAACATCATCGCCGCGCGTGTCGCCCGCGAGGTGTACGGCGTGAACACCGTCGTCGCCCGAATCTACGACTCGCAGCGAGCGGTCGTCTACGAACGCCTGGGCATTCCGACCGTGGCGACGGTGCGGTGGACCGCCGACCGCATGCTGCGGCACCTCGTCCCCGACGATCAACCGCCCCTCTGGCGCGATCCGACGTCGACCGTGTCCATGGTGGAGGTTCGATACAGCGGCGAATGGATCGGCCACCCCCTCGCGCGGCTCGAACGCGCGGCCGGCACACGCGTCGCGTATCTCATGCGGTTCGGCATCGGCACACTCCCGACGAACTCCATGATGATCCAGGACGGCGACCAGTTGTTCATGCTCGTCACCGAGGACATCGTCGACTCTGTGCGGGCCGTCGCGGCGGGCACGCCGGAAGGGCAGGGCGAGTGATGCGCATCGCGATCGCCGGAGCGGGCAACGTCGGACGGTCCATCGCCACCGAACTCATCGGCAACGGCCATCAGGTCCTGCTGATCGAACGCTCCCCCGCCAACTTCACTCCGTCGCGGGTCCCCGAGGCCGAATGGCTCCTCGCCGACGCCTGCGAGCTGTCGAGCCTGCAACAGGCGCACATCGACCAGTGCGACGTCGCGGTCGCCGCCACCGGGGACGACAAGGCGAACCTCGTCATGTCCCTACTCGCGAAGACCGAGTTCGCGGTCCCCCGAGTCGTGGCGCGCGTCAACCGCGCCGAGAACGAATGGTTGTTCACCGATCAGTGGGGCGTCGACGTGTCAGTCAGCAAGCCCCGACTGCTCGCGGCACTCGTGGAGGAAGCCGTCAGCGTCGGTGAGCTCGTCCGGCTGTTGACGTTCCGCCAGAGCGAGGCGAACCTCGTCGAGATCACCCTGCCGCCGAACACACCCCACGCCGGGTCGCCGGTCGCCGCGTTGGCGCTACCGCCGGACGCCGCGCTCGTCGCGATCATCCGCGGCTCGCGCGTGATCCCACCATCGCCGGAGGACACCATCGAGGTCGGGGACGAGCTCGTGTTCGTGTGCACGGAGGGCGCCGAACAGGCGATGCGGGCCGCCGTCCTCGGCACCCCGGACGACGACTGAGACGCGGCGGGTCAGGCGGTCTCCGCGACCGGCTCCACGGGTTCCGCGGGCTCCTTCGGGTGCACCCGCCGGATCGTCCACAGCGTGATGATGACGAGCACGGCCGTGACCGGGTACCCGCCCAGCAAGGTCACCACACCGAGCACGTTGTCCAGGTCCAGCTCGTACAGCCACCAGCGGGCCGCGTTCTTGACGAGGAACACCGCGCCCCACAGGACCGTCAGCCACGAGAAGACGCGCACCAGGCGCGGATTGTCGCGCCACTGCGCCTTGCCGCCGCCCGCGATCACCGACCAGAACCAACCGACGAGCGGATGCCGGACCAGGACCGAGCCGAGCAGGGCCAGCCCGGTCACGGCGCCCTGAATGATGCCGGGCAGATAGAAGTCACGGGTCTCGCCGCTACGCCACGCGAGCCACGCGCCCAGACCGATGCCGAACAGACCGTTGATGGCGTGCCGGACGGGCTCACCGCGGAACGCGCGCATCCCGGCGATCGTCAGCGCCACCACCACGGCGGCGGCGATGGCCCAGCGCAGGCCGCCCTCCCAGACGATGTTCGTGATGACGAACACTCCGACGGGAATGCCCGACTCGATGATGCCCCGCACGCCGCCGAGCTGCTCCGACAGCTGCTCGGTGAACGGGGGAAGCTCGTCGGCATCGGACTCGTCGGCACGCCCGGACGCCGCTTCGGTCTCCGTCACCGTCGGGTCCGTCAGATCCGGCTCGTCGGTCGCCACGCCTGGTTCGTTCGGCGCCTGGTTCGCCATGTGTTCCTTTCGATGGACGGAGCAGACGTCTCGTCCACGTGCTCGCCTAGTGGTCACTCATCGTCGGGATTACCGATCAGCTCGTACCACGGGTTGTACATAACGATACGGTCTGACTCCCCCGTTGCCACCCGGCCACGCGCGATCAGCTTGCGACCCGGTTCGATCCCGACGATCCGGCCACGCCCGATCCACAGCAACGTGACCGTGAAATCGCCGTTGAACAGTTCGGCCTGAACGGTCGGCAGCCCCGACGCGGGACTCATCACGACCGTCGTCAATCGCCCCACGATGTGCACGCGCTCCCCACGAACGGGACGCGAGCACGCCGCCACCTCGGATTCGTCGCGCACCGAGGCGGCGTACAACTCCTCCTCGGTGGCGGTCAGCCCTTCGAGGAACCGGGCGGCGCGGGACTGCTGCCGCGGCATCGAACTTCCGTTCCCTTAACGCTTCTTAGGACGCGGTGACGGCTTGCGCTTGGCGGTCCGCGCCGATCCGTTGACACCACTTGCGCCGGCCGTGCCGGGCGAGGACGCCGCGGGTGTCTGACCGGTGGCGTTCGACTGCTTCGCGGCGGCCACTCGTGCCTTGGCCTCCTCTGCCATCTTCGCGGGCAGACGAAGCGGCAGACCCTCGCGCACCGGCATGGCTCCGGCCCCACGTTCGACGACGACGCCACGCAGGGTCTCGTCGAGCGCCGGCGCGGCGTCCACGTCAACGGCGCGGCGGCCCTGGAACAGGCCGCGCACAAACCATCGAGGTCCATCAATACCAACGAAACGCACCGCGGCGTTGTTCTGGCCGGCCGGGTGCACGAGCAGTTCGACGCCGAACGGCCCGTCCTCGACGGTCTCGACGTTGCCGCCCTGCTTCTCAACCGAGGACGCGATCTCCTCGCGAACCTCATCCCAGATCCCCGCCGTGCGCGGAGCGGCGAACACACCGAGCTGCAGCCCGCTCTCACCGTTGACAAGCAGGATCTGCTTCACATTGCCCTGGTCGTCGGTCTGCATCCGAGCCTCGACACCGGGCAGGGTCGGCACGCGCAGGCTCCCCAAATCAAGGCGGGCGACCTCGTCGTCAGGGGCGTCGTCGGAGTCGAAGGGGCCGGACGACTCGTCGGCGTCATCCGCGTCGTCCTCATCCGTGGCGAGCACGTCGCGCTCGTCGACTTCCGGCTCGCTGTCTTTCTTACGCCGACGTCCAAACACCGCTACATCTCCATCTTCATATCGCCCAGGGCGACGGCAGGGGCCGCCTCCGGGGCCGCAAATCCACCGGTGGACCCGTGTCCGCCGGTTCCACGCGCCGAGTCGGGAAGGTCGGTGACCTCCAGGAACTCGGCCCGTTCCACACGTTGCACCACCAGCTGCGCGATCCGATCACCCCGGCGAATCGTCGCCGTCTCGGTCGGATCGGTGTTGATCAGATTGACGCGGATCTCGCCGCGATATCCGGCGTCGACCGTACCGGGAGCATTGAGCACCGTCACACCGCACCGGGCCGCCAGGCCCGAGCGTGGATGTACCAGTCCAACATGACCGGCCGGGATGGCCAGTGCGACTCCGGTGCCGACGAGCGCCCGCTCTCCGGGCTCCAGGATCAGGTCCGCCACGGCGTACAGATCCGCGCCGGCGTCAAGCGGATGCGCGTACGACGGCAAGGGCAGGGCGGGATCGAGGCGGACGACGGCAATCGTCAGTCCACTGTCTCCATTAACCCCCAATGGCTTCCGACCTTCCCTGATCATCGAGGCGGTACGCTCACGAGCATGGCGCCTGTAGACCGTACCGCTTTCGTCGAACGGCTCACCGTGCCCTGGTGGGTGTGGCCGGTCGGTTTGGCGTTCGCGACGATCCTCGCGGTCGAGATCGGGCTCGGGGCGCCCGGTTTGACGACCTGGCTGCCGTTCGTCGTGATGATTCCCGCCGCGGTGGCGCTGATGGTGTGGCTGGGTCGGCTGCGGGTATCGGTCGACGCGGAACACTTCCGCGTCGATGACGCGATTCTGCCGCTGTCGTGCGTGGATCGCGTCGACGTGTTGACGGGAACGGAGCTGCGCGACGCAATCACCGCGCAGTTGCATCCGTTGGCGTTCGTCGTTCAGCGGCCGTGGGTGCGTACCGCCGTCCGAGTCTGGCTCGACGATCCGGAAGACCCGACACCGTACTGGATCATCTCCACCCGACACCCCGAACGACTCCGCGCGGCGCTGACCGCCAAGTCGGAGGAGCCCGCGGTCCGGGCGTCCTGATCCGAACGGGCGGTTCGCCGTCGCGGCACTACGTTCGACCCGTCGCGTGACCGACTCTCATGCGGGTGCTCGGTCCGGACGGGAGAACGTGGCGTGTGTGCCGCAGCACGGCACACACCGAAACAGGCGATGGCCGCGAGCCCTTAGGCCGCGCAGTCTTTACAGATCAACTTGCCCTTCTTCTGCAAAGCGAGCTGACTGCGGTGGTGAACCAGGAAGCAACTGGAGCAACGGAACTCGTCGTTCTGCATCGGGAGCACCTTGACGGTCAACTCCTCGTCGGCGAGGTCGGCGCCCGGAAGTTCGAAGTTCTCCGCGACCTCCGTCTCGTCAACATCGACGCTGCCAGACTGCGCGTCGGCCCGTCGCGCCTTCAATTCCTCAAGACTGTCGTCGCCTGATTCCTCGGTGTCTCGGCGTGGTGCGTCGTAATCGGTAGCCATTCTTGCCTCACTCCCACTTCGTCTATTTATCGCGGAACCCGCCGCTGGTCACAACAGCCCTGTGGCGAAGGGTCCCTCAAACCGCCACCCTGATGCGGGCACCGTGGTCACGGCTTGGTGGCCGCGAGCGGCGCCCGCCCCAACGGACACCTCCCCGCGAGCGCGGTACCTTACCCCGCGCGTCAAGGCTCTGTACGTCGGGTACCCGACAGTTGTTCCCTGGTTGAGTCGCATACCACAAAATCCGAGCCAGAATCCCGGATAAAACGGACATAACAAAGTCACGACTCGCCCCCCGCCCGACCGGTTCTATGACGGCGACACACGATAACCTCTCCATCGACGACCGACTCGGGGAGGCAGTGGTGCGCATAGCGCAGGTTCGCGCGTTGATCATCGTGGGGGTCCTCGTGCTGCTCGCGGGAGGCACGTCGTGGTGGGCGATCTCCCACGACAGTCAATCCACCGCCGGTGGTGACGACTGCCCCGCCGACGCGGTCACCGTTGACCTCACGTTGCCGGAGACGAACGAGGTGACGGTTCGGGTCCTCAACGCGACAGATCAAATCGGGCTCGCCGATTCGGCGGCGACCCAACTGGCCGAGTATGGCTTTGTCATCGATTCGACCGACGACGCCAAGGCCGACGAAATGAAAGCCTCCGCCGAAATTCGTTACGGCCCCAAGGTGGTCGGCGGCGGACATCTGCTGGTGGCGTATTTCGCCGACGCGGCGCCGATCTTCGACCCCAAGAACGATAAGGATTATGTCGAGATCGTGCTCGGCCCCGGTTTTCAACAGATCAACACCGAAAGTGATGCACGACAAAAGCTCTCGGTCATCGGTCGCCCGAAAGCTCCCGATGGCACCTGCGCCATCGAATAGCGCGAACGTGACACGACGCGCCGTGCCCCGACAAAACCGCTCGAGTACAGGTCGTTCGTGGCCTACTAGTACTCACGGTGGCTGTTGGGTAGAACCCGGCGTTACAATTCACGCCTGCCCTCATGGTCGCCGACACGGCCATGTCGGGTCACATGCCAATTTACGGCTGGCCGGAGTGCACAATGATGCCTGGTACGGCCATGCCCGCCCAACGCCTCGGAAGGTAGTTCGTGACAGACGCGAGCCCCAACGGTACTGACGTCCGTTCACTGACAGAGTCGCTTCTCCAGCTGGCCAATGGTCGAGGTGGGCAACTCACATCAGCCGATGTCGCCGGTTTTCTCGAAAGCGCTCAGATCGCGCCCGCGCAGGGAAAGAAGATTCTGCGCGCCCTCGCCGAGGCCGATGTAACCGTCATTGTGGATGGGTCCGCGAGCACACGCCGCACCGTGCCTGCGGCCCGCTCGGCGACGCCGGCGTCGAAGGCCGCCACGGCCAAGACCGGCGCTAAGAAGACCACGAAGAAGGCCGCCGCCAAGAAGGCCGCGGACGTCGACGGGGTGTCGGACCTGAATGCCCCCGAGTCCGACGCCGAAGGCGCCGCCAAGAAGACGGTGAAGAAGGCCGCCAAGAAGGCCACCGCGAAGAAGACGACGGCGAAGAAGAAGACCGCCGCCTCTCCCGAGGACGCGGCCGCCGAGGACGTCGTCGCCATCGCCGAGCAGGCCGCCGCCGACGCGGCCGGCCCCGACGGTCTCGAAGACATGCCGGGTGCCGAGGACAAGCCGAAGAAGGCCGCCAAGAAAACGGCCAAGAAGACCACGAAGAAAGCCACCAAGAAGACCTCGAAGTCCAAGAAGGATGACGAAGAGGGCGGCTCCGACTTCGACTGGGACGACGAGGATTCCGAGGCTCTGAAGCAGGCCCGCAAGGATGCCGAGATGACCGCTTCGGCGGACTCGGTACGCGCGTACCTGAAGCAGATCGGAAAGGTGCCGCTGCTCAACGCGGCCCAAGAGGTCGAACTGGCCAAGCGCATCGAGGCGGGCCTCTACGCCGGTGAGCGGCTGCGGCTGCTGCGTGAGGCGGGCGAGGAACTGCCGATCCAGGACCGCCGAGACCTGGAATGGATCTCGCGGGACGGCGAACGCGCCAAGAACCACCTCCTCGCCGCGAACCTGCGACTCGTCGTGTCCTTGGCGAAGCGCTACACGGGCCGAGGCATGGCGTTCCTGGACTTGATCCAGGAGGGCAACCTGGGTCTGATCCGCGCGGTCGAGAAGTTCGACTACACCAAGGGCTTCAAGTTCTCGACGTACGCGACGTGGTGGATCCGACAGGCCATCACACGCGCGATGGCCGACCAGGCCCGGACGATCCGTATACCGGTGCACATGGTCGAGGTCATAAACAAGCTCGGCCGGATTCAGCGCGAACTCCTCCAGGACCTCGGTCGGGAACCGGCGCCGGAGGAACTCGCCAAGGAAATGGACATCTCCCCGGAGAAGGTCCTCGAGATACAGCAGTACGCGCGTGAGCCGATCTCGCTCGATCAGACGATCGGCGACGAGGGTGACAGCCAGCTCGGAGACTTCATCGAGGACTCCGAGGCGGTCGTCGCCGTCGACGCGGTGTCATTCTCGTTGTTGCAGGGCCAGTTGCAGCAGGTGCTGCAGACCCTGTCGGAGCGCGAGGCGGGCGTCGTGCGGCTGCGGTTCGGCCTGACCGACGGTCAGCCTCGCACGCTGGACGAGATCGGCCAGGTGTACGGCGTCACGCGTGAGCGCATTCGGCAGATCGAGTCGAAGACGATGTCGAAACTGCGGCACCCGTCGCGGTCTCAGGTCCTGCGCGACTATCTCGACTGACGGCCATCGGCCTCATTCACGACGGTTCCCGGTTCGCGGGCCCACGGCTACGGCCGTCGGGTTTCTCGCGGGCCGGGAACCGATATTCTGCGGCGCTTTTCGGTCTCGCGCAAAGAAACAGAAATGACGCGGCGCGCGCGGCCCGGCTTTGCGGCTTGCCGAAGAGTGCATGCGTCGTATACCGTGTTCTGACCACGACCTCCTGGGTATCGAGTAACAGAATGTGAGCCCCGTCGCTTACCAACCCGGCTCGGGAAGTCTGGTCGTTGATTCCGTGTTGCAGGATGAGTCAGAGGGCCCCAATCCCTGGGGCGGAAGCAAGTAACTAGTGTCAACTGTGACCAGATCCGATCACAGCGGAGGAGAGGCAATGACACCCACCCTGACGCCCCCACCAGAGACGGACACGCGACCCGTCACAGGTGAAAGCTGCGATCGTTGTAGCGCTGCGGCCAAGCTCCGTATTACCCTCGCGGGCGGGGAAGACCTGGTGTTCTGCGGACACCACGCAAACAAATACGCGGAGAAGCTCGTCAAGATCACCGTCGACTTCACCGCCGACAGCGAATTCGATTGGCGCGGAAGCGACCTGTTGGGGTCGAAGAACTAGTACTGCCCATAGCCACAGCACGGCGCCGGGTTCCCAAAGCCAAGGGAACCCGGCGCCGTTGTCATGTCCGGCTGTCGGTCGGGGGACCGTATCGGCTCCCCGGCCGGCTCACAGCTTCTGTATGGCGCGGATGCGCTGTTCGAGCTGCTCGATCGTCGCCTGCGCGCTCGGTGGGCCTCCGCACAGCTGACGCAGTTTCGCGTGGATCTTGCCGTGTGGTTCGTTCGTCGCATGGTGCTGGGCCGACACAAGTGCGTTGAGTTGTTTGCGCAGCGCGACGCGACGCTCGGCGGGACTCAGTTGAACGGGCGCGGCGGCGCGCTGTTGCGGCGCCGCGGAGCTTCTCGCCGCGATCTGTTCGGCCTGCCGCTTCCGCAGGAGCGCCTGGACCTGCTCGGAGGTCAACAGGCCCGGTAGCCCGAGGAACTCGGCCTCCTCCGGGGTGCCGGGTTGGATCGGGGTGCCGAAGGACGCCCCGTCGAAGATCACCTGATCGAGTTCGGCGGTGGAGGCGAGGGTCTCTCGTCCCATGCCGAGGTCCGCGCCCGGCTCGTCCCGAACGCGCTGCGCCTCGGCGAGCAGGTCCTCGGGGTCGGCGTCCGTCTTCGGACCGATGACGTGATCGCGCTCGTTCTCAAGGCCCGCGGCGAGCTCCAACAGGGGTGCGACGCTGGGGACGAACACGGAGGCGGTCTCACCGCGACGACGCGAGCGCACGAAGCGTCCGATCGCCTGGGCGAAGAACAGGGGCGTGTGCGCGTTCGTGGCGTAGACGCCGACGGCGAGACGAGGGATGTCGACGCCTTCCGACACCATCCGCACGGCGATCATCCACCGGTCGTCCGAGTTCGTGAACTGAGCGATGCGATCGGACGAACCGGCGTCGTCCGAGAGCACCAACGTTGGTTTCGTTCCGGTGACGCGTTCGAGGATCTTCGAGTAGGAGCGCGCCGTCTGCTGGTCGGAGGAGATGACGAGGCCGCCCGCGTCCGGCATGCCCGCCGATCGCAGGGCCGTCAGGCGCGCGTCCGCCGCGCGCAGCACCTGGGGAATCCAGTCGCCGGCCGGGTCGAGGGCCGTCCGCCACGCCTGCGACGTGAGATCCTTCGTCAGCGGCTCGCCGAGACGGACCGCGAGTTCGTCTCCGGCGCTGGTCCGCCAGCGCGCCTCACCCGAGTACGCGAGGAACAGGACGGGTCGGACGACGCCGTCGGTCAGGGCGTGCGTGTAGCCGTAGATCGAGTCGGGTCGCGAGCGGAGGCTTCCGTCGGCGCCGCGTTCGTAGT
The DNA here is from genome assembly GCF_965137155.1 of Stackebrandtia soli. NCBI lineage: Bacteria > Bacillati > Actinomycetota > Actinomycetes > Glycomycetales > Glycomycetaceae > Stackebrandtia > Stackebrandtia soli. Next base: position 6,733 of record NZ_CBCRZX010000038.1, on the reverse strand, counting down.
TGACGAACGGGATCGGGTTGTCGTCGGAGCGGAACGGTGTCCCGGTGAGGGCGAGGCGTCGTTCGGCGGGCCCGAACGCGGTCTGCACCCCTTCGCCCCAGGATCGGGCGTCGCCCGCGTGATGGATCTCATCGAGGATGACGAGCGTCGGCTTGGTCATGGTGCGGCGTCGGTGGACCGCCGGGTCGGCGCCGATCTGCGCGTACGTCACTACGGCGCCGTGGAAGTCACTGGCGGTATGGATGTCGGCGTTGCGGAAGTTCGGGTCGAGCGCGATGCCGACGCGCGCGGCGGCTTGCGCCCACTGCGTCTTCAGGTGCTCGGTCGGGGCGACGACGGTCACCTGCGAGACGACCTTGTCGTCCAGCAGGTCCGCCGCTATTCGCAGCGCGAACGTCGTCTTTCCCGCTCCGGGCGTGGCCACCGCGAGGAAGTCCTGCGCGCGGTTGCGATGGTAGGTGACCATCGCCTTGCGCTGCCAGGCTCGCAGTGGTGGCAAGGAATCGCGATCGACCACCGGCATCGTTCGTCATGCTCCTTTTCGGATCAACCCCACGGCACTGCCCCCGCCGTTTCACGACGGGGGCAGTCGAATGAATTCGAGTTTAGCGCCCCTCGCTCGGTGCTTCCGGCGACACGGACTGCGCGACATCACATCGAGCGATGTATCTATTACCGTTCCAAGAGGATGGTGCGCGGGCCGACGTTGACGCTGTGCACCAGCATCGACGCCCCGAACCTTCCAGTCTCCACTGTGGCGCCAAGAGTGCGCAATCGCTCGACGACGGCCTCGACGAGCGGTTCGGCCACCGGCCCCGGAGCGGCCTTGTTCCAGCTCGGACGACGCCCCTTTCGGGTGTCGGCGTAGAGGGTGAACTGACTGATCACCAGGATCGGCGCGGCGACGTCCGAGGCCGAGCGTTCGTCGTCGAGGATCCGCAGGGTCCAGATCTTGTCGGCGATCCACGCCGCCTCGTCGACCGAGTCGTCGGTGCTGACGCCGACGAGCACCAGCAGACCATCCGTTATCTCCCCGACGGTCTCGTCTCCCACCGTCACCGACGCCGTGCTCACCGTTTGCACCACCGCTCGCATGCCCACCATCGTGCCAAGTCGGTCGGGCGAGTCCGCCCTGAGGTGGCGGTCTCGTCCGCGAGGTGGAAGGCTGGCGATATGCCGAACGCGCACGAAAAGCCGGCCCTGATCACCGACGCCGAGCCGAGCCGCGACGAACAGCTGCGGATCCGACAGATCCGATACGGCGTCATGATGGCGATCCGGGCACTGCTGCTGATCGTGGCGTTCATACTCGTGAGCGTCGAGGCGCCGCTCCTGTGGTTGTGGTTGTCGTTGTGCGCGTTGGGAATGGTGTTGCTGCCTTGGATGGCGGTGCTGGTCGCCAACGATCGCCTGCCGAAGGAGCGTCACCGATTGTCGAACCGGGTGGGGCCGAAACGCCGACGTTCCCGGACTCGCGAGGTCACCTCGAACGAGGCGCCCGAACCGGATGAGTCACCTGCGTCACGCGTCATCGATGTCGATTCCTGATTTCGGCGTCGGACGTGACAGACTGGGACACGAAACAACAGGGTTGACGACAGAGGCGACGACGATGACCGAGACTTTCCAAGGCGACGGCGGCACGATTCTCCAGGAGCGCACCAGCTCCGAATACCGTTACGACGACGGCGATGAGGAGAAGTTCGCGCACTATGTGCCGAAGGACAAGCTCATGGACTCGATGGTGTCGGGAGTCCCGATCCGCGCGCTGTGCGGAAAGCTGTGGGTCCCTTCGCGCGACCCGGAGCGATTCCCGCTGTGTCCGCTCTGCAAGGAGATCTTCGAGTCGATGAGCGGCAGCGGCGGTGGCGGCGGCGATTCCGAGGACTGACCTCGTCTTAGGTTTCGTGATCGGGGGACGCGGTGCTGTTGCTGGTACTCAGCCTGCTCGGGACAGCCGTGTTCGCCGCGTCCGGCGCCGCGGCTGCGGCGGCCCGGCGCTTGGACCTGTTCGGCGTGGTCGTCGTCGGTTTCATCACCGCTCTCGGCGGTGGAATGATCCGTGACGTCGTCATCGGCGTCTCCCCGCCGGTGGCGTTCGTCGACTGGCGGTACTCGGTGACCGCGATCCTCACGTCCTCGGCGTTGTTCTGGACGCATGCCCGGGTGTTCCGTCTGCGACGCACCATGTTGACGCTGGACGCGGCGGGGCTCGGACTGTTCACGGTCGTCGGCACGGCGGCGGCGATAGACGCGGGCCTACCGGTGATCGGCGCGTGCATGGTCGGGATGATCACTGGCGTCGGCGGTGGCGTCATCCGAGACGTGCTGACCAACGAGGTGCCGGTGGTCCTGCATCGGGAGATCTACGCGGTCGCCTCGGCGGTGGGCGCGTTGATCGTCGCGACCGGCAGTGTCTTCGACTGGCCGGAGGGGGTCATGTCGGTGATCGGCGCGGTCGTCGTGTTCGGACTGCGCATGGTCTCGGTGCAGCGGAACTGGTCGGCTCCGCTCCCGAAGCTCCCGCCCGAGAGCGCTTGACCCTGAACGGGAGTCGTCACCACACGGGCAACAGGACGACCGCCGGCAGGCACACCAGTCCGACGGCCATCGCGTAGGCCGTGATCCGCCAGCGCGGGGATCGCGGGGGCGGGTGGAGCAGACGTCGAACTCTCAGCAGGACTCCGGTGCCGTCGATGGCGAGCGCTCCGGCGGGTGTCGCGCCGCCTTGTCCGGCCGTTCCGATGCGCACCAGTGCCGAGGCGAGCGCGGCCGGGTCGCAGGCGTTCGCGGCGCGGTCGTCGGCGACGAGTTCGAGCAGTGTTCCGACGGCGGCGCGGGATCGACGCACGCCGGGGAACCAGCCGAAGGCGGAGACCCACGCGAAGAACGGCATCGCGACGAGGTCGTGCCGCTCCGTCAGGTGGGCGTTCTCGTGTTCGAGGACGGCGGCCAGTTCCTCATCATCCAATGTGGCCAGAGCGCCGCTGGTGAAGACGATGCGCGGGGCGTCGGCGGCGACACGGCCGGGAAGGCAGTAGACGGCGGCGACCGGATGATCGAGGACGTGCCCGTGTCCGGGCCGCGCGGCGGGCCAGGGGCTCGAGACGAGGCCGACGAGGTGCCGATGCCGGTACCGCGCCTGCATGGTTCGCCATACGGTGACGGGCAGGACCACGGCGAGCCGAAGGGACATCGCGAACGCGAGCGCGAACAGGATCAGGTGGCCGATTCCCAGACCGCCCGTCAGATCGCCTTCGGCGACGTTGCGGACGAACACGGTGGCCGCGACCAGCGGGGACTCGTCCAGCGGCGCCAGTGCCATCGCGCCGGCCGCGCCGAGCACGGTGATGCCCGCGGTCAGGCCGATGGCCTGCCACAGGATCAGTGCCGCGCGCGGTTCACGGGTGGCCCATGCCGCGTTGTCGAGCCACGCCGGAATCGGGCCCATCAGCGCGATCGCGGCGCCGGTGAGTACGAGGACGATGGCCAGGGTGTGTGGTCCGATCGGTCAGCCGCCTTCCTTCCGGCGGCGGAGCATCGCCTCGCCCAGGGCCTCGGCGAGCGCTTCGGCCTCACTGGGGCTGACGGAGCCGGCGAAACGCGCGAGCGCGGCCGTCGAGTCGGGTGCGGTGTCGAGTGCCTGCCGCATGAGTTCGACCACGTGGGCGTCGCGGCCGTCGACGGCCGAATAGCGGTGCGCCCGCTGACTGCGGTCGCGCGCGACCAGGCCCTTCGCCTCCAGGCGCGACAGGACCGTCAGGATGGTGGTGGCCGCGAGGTCGCGGTCCGGCATCGCGGTGCGCACCTCACGAGCGGTCAGCGGCCGCGGAGCGGACCACAGGACGTCCATGATGGCGTGTTCCAGTTCTCCAAGTCGCGCCACACTCAGCTCCTCTGTTCGATCGACACGGGGGTTCCTGACACGATTCTACCGTGCGTAGAACGGGGTCGCATTCACGGCATTTCCGGCAATCAGGGCATTTCTTCTCCCCGGTTTGTGCCACCTCGATGGTCGCTTCACGTGGTTTTAACAGACACGGAGTGATGCTTGATCCAGGCGTCACGTACGGGACTGACGCCGCCGCACTCTGGGAAGGCAAGCAACGTGGGAACCACGCTTATCGACAACGACAACACCACCAAGGAGCGTCGCGCGGATTCGAGCGTCACCGCCGACTCTGTTCGTGCCTATCTCAACGGGATTGGAAAGCACCGCCTCATCACTGCCGCCGAAGAGGTCGCACTCGCCAAGGCCATTGAAGCGGGGATCTTCGCGGAAGTCAAACTGTCCGACCCGGACAACCCGATCTCCGACGAGTTTCTTCGTCGCGATCTGGAACAGTTGGCACGGGAGGGATCCCGAGCGAAGGACATGTTGCTCAAGTCCAACCTGCGACTCGTCGTCAGCATCGCCAAGCGCTACACCAACCGCGGAGTCTCGCTGCTCGACCTGATCCAAGAGGGGAACCTTGGACTGATTCGCGCGGTCGAGAAGTTCGATTTCGCCAAGGGCTTCAAGTTCTCCACCTACGCGACCTGGTGGATTCGTCAGGCCATCACGCGCGCCATGGCGGACCAGGCGCGCACGATCCGCGTTCCCGCTCACACGGTCGAGCACATCAACAAGATGACGCGCGTCCGTCGCGAGCTCACCGCCTCACTCGGCCGCGAACCCTCCCATGTGGAGATCGCAGCGGAGTTGGGTGTCGAGCCTTTCCGAGTCCTGGAGCTCATGTCCTACGACCGGGACCCGGTGAGCCTGGACCAGCCCGTCGGCGACGACGGGGACACCCCCCTGTCGGACGTCCTGCGTTGCCCGACCGACCAACAGCCCGGTGAGGGTGCCTCCTACACGCAGCTGCGTGCCGAGGTCGGCAAGGTGCTCATGTCCCTCTCTCCGCGCGAGCAGGGCGTCCTGCGCCTGCGCTACGGGATCGACGACGGCCGTCAGCGCACGCTCGAAGAGGTCGGCAAGGCGTTCGGGCTCTCCCGCGAGCGGGTTCGCCAGATCGAGAAGCTGACGCTGCACAAACTGCGTCAACCGGGCACCGCAGCACAGCTCGCCGACTTCGCTCACTGAGGAACGGTGGGCACGCTCCGCGTCGACGGAGCACGAACGATCAGGAGGCGCAGGGGCGCTGCTTCCGCCGTCAACGGGGACGACAGGGGCGCACGAACGAACGGGGCACCATCCACGGCGAGGGAGCGAGTGACCGCCGCCGCTGCGAGGGGGCTGTCATAGCCGACCGGTACCATTTGACCAACTGTGGAACACGCCGCAACCACCGGGAACATTCCCGGTGGTGCGGTCGTTTACCCTCACGCCGCCTACTGCGGCGGCGACTCAAACGATCACGGCACAAGCCAACCAGTGGCAAAGGAATACGGGCGTGACGACCGATCTTGTGGACACGACGGAGATGTACCTCCGTACCATCCTCGAACTCGAAGAGGAGGGCGTGGCGCCGCTGCGTGCCCGCATCGCCGAGCGACTCGCTCAGAGCGGGCCGACGGTCAGCCAGACGGTCGCCCGTATGCAGCGCGACGGCCTGCTCACCATCCTCGGCGACCGCAACCTCGAGCTGACCACCGCCGGGCGTGAACGCGCCGTCGGCGTCATGCGCAAACACCGCCTCGCGGAACTGCTCCTCGTCAACGTCATCGGAATGTCCTATGAGGATGCCCACGAGGAGGCTTGCCGCTGGGAGCACGTCATGAGCGACGCGGTCGAGAAGAAGGTCTTCGAACTGCTGAAAGGCCCGACCCACTCCCCTTACGGCAACCCGATTCCGGGCCTCGACGCCCTCGGCGGCGACGTCAACGACGCCACGGGCGACCCCGCCGAACGGCACCTGGCGTCCCCGGGGCTACCGGGTTCGGTCAAAGTCATCCGGCTGTGCGAGAGCGTCCAGACCGACGCCGCGCTCCTGCACGAACTGCACAGCGCCGGGGTGAACCCGGGCGCCGTCGTCGACGTCGTGCAGCACGACAACGAGGTGCTGCTGTCACACGGGGAGACGACCACCCGGATTTCCGCGCAGGACGCGAGCCGGGTCTTCGTCGTCCCGGTCGGCTGAGCCGAGGGTTCGCGATCCGGCCAGGTCACCGAACCGTCTCGATGGTCGGCGACCACGGTGGTGCCCGCCGACACGTCCGATGCCGCCTCGTGCGATGGACGCCCGAACGGGACCCAGGACTCCGAAACGCCCATCGCGCGAGCGCCGCGTGCTAGTCGTCCTTGTCCGATTCGTCCTCGGCCGCCGCGCGCTCGGCGATCGCCCGCGCGACCTTCACGAGGGGTTTCACGGTCGCCGAGGCGTCGTCCTTGCTCGTGCCCTTGGCGGTGGTGAAGCGGAGGCTGTACATGTGACCGTCCGTCAGCCAGCCGATCTCCACGACGGGGCCGCCGCCCTTGACCTTCTTGCGAAGCGCGCTGTACGCGGTCTTCCCGAGGTCTTCGATCTTGTCCGCGCTGTCGGGAGCGATCTCCGACCAGTAGGTGTCGGCGTCAGCCGCTGTCGACGCCTTCGTGAACGTGATGTCGGGCAGTGATCCGGCCGTAGTCAACAGGACGCAGCTGACCACCACGTCGGCGCCGCCGGCCTGCGCGATCGAGAACGACTGGCCGGTCGCCTCGACCAGCTCGGCGAAGTCGAGGTAGACGCACGCGCCTCCGGCCTCGGCGGCCGGAACGCTCGGTGTCGGCGCGGGGGGCGCCTGGGTCGGGGTG